>JBFKCU010000273.1:0-4234 GCA_041620115.1 Burkholderiales bacterium
AGGTTTTCGCGGTGAAGGGGCGGCCCGCCGACCATCCGCTGATCGTACATGTTGCTGACGCGGTGCAACTGGCCAACTGGGCGCGCGAGATTCCGCCCGCGGCGCATGCGCTGGCGAAAAAATTCTGGCCCGGTCCGCTGACCCTGGTGCTGAAGCGTCATGATCGAGTGCCCGATGCCATCACCGGCGGACAGGACTCTGTGGCGCTGCGCGTGCCGGGCCATCCGGTGGCGCAGGCGTTGCTGCGCGAATTCGGCGGCGGCATTGTCGCACCATCGGCCAACCGCTTTGGCCGCGTGTCGGCGACAACCGCGGCGCATGTGCGCGAGGAATTCGGCGACAGCGTCGGTTGCGTGCTTGATGGCGGTGCGTGCGATGTCGGCATCGAATCGACCATCGTCGATTGCTCGCGCGCGACACCGGCGCTGCTGCGCCCGGGCTCGATTACGCCGCAAGAGCTCGAAGCCGTGCTCGGCAAGCCATTGGCCGCACCCGATGCCAGCGCGCCGCGCGTATCCGGCTCGCTGGAGAAACATTACTCCCCGCAGACGCCGGTGATGCTGATGGAAGGCGACCTGGTCGTTGAACTCGCGCGCAGCCTCACGCGCCAGGGCAAACGGGTCGCGGTACTCGCACGCACGTCCCTGCAGCCGTTGGTTGAAGGCATGGTGTGGAAGGCCGCAGCGCACGATGTTGCGGGTTATGCGCATGATCTTTATGCGAACCTGCGAGAACTGGACCATGCGGGGTGCGACGCTATTCTGGTCGAACAGCCGCCGGACGATGCGGGTTGGCTTGCAATTCGCGACCGCCTGAATCGGGCTGCAGCCGGCGCTCCGGAAGAATTGGACTGAGCCCCGTTCCGGATTGCGCTTGCAGCCGCGGGACGCACCCGGTCCGGCCAGCCGCTACGACGCTCCCGACTTTGCTGCGCGCGGATTCAACCAGTCCCCATCTGTCACGGGACTGGTTGGGCAGAATTAATTGGGCTTGATCCCCAGTGACTTGATCACGCCGGCCCACTTCGCGACTTCGCCGTCGAAGAATTTCTGGAAGTCCTCAGGCGTTCCGCCGATGACTTCGGTGCCGTCGCGCAGGAATTGTTCACGCAGGTCAATCAGCGCCGCGTTGATTTCCTGGTTGAGGCGGTTGACGATGGGCTGTGGCACGCCCTTGGGCAGCATCATGCCCCACCAGCCCACGGACTTGAATCCCGGCACCGTCTCGGCCACCGCCGGCACTTTGGGCAGGACCGGTGTGCGCTTGGTGCCGCCGGTCGCGATGACCCGCACCCGGCCTGCGCGCACGTGCGGGATCGTCGGCAGGAAGGTGCCGAACATCCAGGAAACCTCGCCGCCGATGAGGCCGCGCGTCGCCGGCGCGCCGCCCTTGTAGGCGACGTGGATCATTTTGGTTTTGGTCATGGTCGTCAGTGACGCGCCTGCCAGATGTGTGGAGGCACCGACACCGCCCGAGCTGTAGGCAATTTCACCGGGGCGCGATTTTGCGAGCGCGATCAAGTCCCGTATCGATTTGACGGGCAGCGACGGGTGGACTACAGCGAGGTTGGGTGCATCCGCCATCAGGATCAGCAGGTCGAGATCCTTTTTCTGGTCGTAGGGCAGATTTTTTTTCAGCGTCGGATTGACCGAATGGCTGGTCGAGGCCATCAGCAGCGTGTAGCCATCCGCTGGCGAATGCGCTGCGATGTCGGTACCAATCACCGTGCCGCCGCCGGGCCGGTTATCAACGATCACCTGTTGTCCGAGGCGTTCCCCGAGCTTGGCGCCGACCGCGCGCGCGAGTATGTCGTTGGGGCCGCCCGCAGAAAATGGTACGACGATGCGCACCGGCCGGTCGGGATAAGCCTGTGCCAGAGCAGCGCTCGAAACGGCACAGATCAGCGTGGCGGTGAGGCACTGCAAGCCCCGGGAAATGTAGCTGTGGATCATGAATTCTCCTTGTTGGTTGGCGCGATGCCGGCCGGATGCATGGGCAAGGGGGATAGGCGTTCACGCCCCTTTTTATGTAAAAACAGGGCCTGACCGATTGTCGCAAATAAATGACTTTCGGTCCAACATGCAGACCATCGCGGCGTGGCAACAAGAATATATATTATATTCAACACGTTATGATGCTTTGATCATGGCGTGCAGCCATCGGCCTCGCATGACCTGCGCGGGCTTTTCATCCGGATGTTCGCCGCCATAAGCGGCCATGGCGTGCAGGAACCGGTGTTCGCCCGCCTTACAGCTACGGTGCCATGCACGGCCAGCGCGCAGGTTCAATCCCACATGCAGCAGACGGGCCATCGGGCGGGAAGGTGGCCGCGTGGTCGAACTCGCACAGGCCCTGACTTTCGACAGTAGCCTGAGCTTGCACGCGGTGAATTGCAGCGCCGCGTAGATCGGCTTCCCTGTTGCGCTACTGCATCAACACCTGCAGTCCGACCCGCGACAGTGCCTCATCATCCTTTCCGGTCGGAAACCCGCCGACGCCGATCCCGCCGAGGATCATGCCATTGCGAATGATCACCAGCCCGCCTTGCGTGGGCGTCAGCTGGGGATCACCCAATTCGGTGATGCTGCGGCCCTGTTCTTTCAGTTTCTGCGCATGCACGCCGGTATCCATGCCCATGATGGCGGCGGTGTAGGCCTTGCGGATGGCGTGGCGCCGGCTGAACAGCCGCAGGTTGCCGGTCTGGGCATAGGCGACGAGATTGCCGGTGGCATCGACGATGGCGATGGCCACAACGGTATCTGGGGTTTGCGTGATTTTTTCGGTCATGGCGTTCATCGCCGCCTGTACGCGGGCAAAGGGCAGGGGTGAGTGATCGGGCATCTGCGTTACTCCTGGTTGGAATCCGTTCGAGCCTGTTTATACCTGCAAATCAGTCCTTGCGGTTACGGCCTGATGCAAAATCGGCACGTGACACAGTTGTGTGCGGATTGTTAGACTGCAAGAAAACATGATGGTGAAACATGCGCCGCAGCGATTTTGATGTCACCGATACCATCCGCACCACCGACCCGATTGACGTTTGTAGTGCGGTGACCAAGATTTTTCACGGGCTGTTCCCGGACGGGAACGCCCGCCCGATGCAGCGCGCCTTCGATGACATGTCGCAGATGTATCACGGCAAGCATCCGGACTACCATCCCTGTGACACCGAGTATCACGACATCCAGCATGTGCTGGACGTGACCTTGGCGATGGCGCGACTGATGGATGGTTATCAGCGCGACCGGAAGGAACATGCGTCGCTGTCGCCGGAACATTTTAATGTCGGTATCGTCACAGCCCTGTTTCATGACGTTGGTTATTTGCGCCGACGCAACGACCATAAACACCGTTATGGCGCAGAATACACACTGACGCATGTTGGCCGGGGTTCGCAGTTCCTGCGCGATTACCTTCCGCGCATCAAGCTGAAACGGTATGCGGCAGAGGGATCGATACTGGTGCATTTCACCGGATACGAACGCGATGCCGGCACCATCCGCCTGGAAGACCCCGTGCTGCGCCGGATCGGCGAGATCCTCGGCACCGCCGACATCATCGCGCAGATGTCAGATCGCTGTTATCTCGAAAAATGCCATGACCGGCTTTATCCCGAATTTGTGCTGGGCGGCATCGCCCGGCGCAAGCTTCCCGACGGCAAAATCGCCGTGCTGTACAAGTCTGGCAAGGACCTGGTCAGCAAGACCCCGGCGTTTTATGTGAACGCGATGAAGCGTCTGGACGAGGTGCTGCACCGGGCTTATCGCTATGCGGAAATCCACTTTGGCGGCAAGAACCCGTATCTGCAGGCGATGAAACTGAACGAAAAGCATGCCGAGGAGGCTGCCCAGGTGTCCGGACGCAGCAGGCTGCGACGCGAGCTGCCCACGACATTGCAGGCCGGTGTAAGCGCCTATCCGGATGATTGGGTTATCCGTTAAGCAGCGACTGCCGCGCCGTGGTCTTAGGGCGCTTGCACGGACGCACGCAGAAAACTGAACAACTGCCCGCGTGACGCGGGCATGCCCAGGGATCCCGGCATCGGCATGCGTTGTTCCGTGCGTACGAATCCCTGCCCGGCCAGCAGCGCGCTGAACGGCTTGATGTACCCGCGCCCAGGATCGGCGATCAGAACCTGTGCCGCCGTTGTCGCATGTTCGCCGATGAAGCCGGCGAGCAGTGTGGCGTGATCGCGTTCGTACAAGAGATCGCTGCCGATGATCAGGTCGTAACG
>JBFKCU010000274.1:0-4230 GCA_041620115.1 Burkholderiales bacterium
GCAAGTGCGGCACGTTCGTGCATGGGCACGCCCAGTTTTTCGAACGTGCGCAGCAGTTCCGGATCGACCTCGTCCATGCTCTTGAGTTTGGGTTTGGCCTTGGGTGCGGCGTAGTAGCTGATCGCCTGGAAGTCGATTTTCGGATAATGCACGTTCGGCCACTGCGGCTCGTCCATGGTCAGCCAGTGACGATAGGCCTGCAGGCGGAAATCCAGCAGCCATTCCGGCTCCTTCTTCTTCGCCGAAATCATGCGGATGACGTCTTCGTTCAGTCCCTTCGGCGCGGTGTCGGACTCGATGTCGGTGACAAAGCCGTGCTTGTAGGGCTGACTGACCAGATTGTCTAAAACTGTACTCATGTCGCGATTCCCTGTTACGCTTTTTCCCGGACGTTTTCGCTGCCGTTTTCCTTGACGCTGAAACTCTCGCCACAGCCGCACATGGCATCGACGTTGGGATTGTTGAACTGAAAAGCTTGCTTCAAGCCTTCCCTGACGAAATCCAGCGTCGAGCCGTCCATGAACTCCAGGCTCTTGCCGTCAACCACGACCCTGGTGTCATGCGCCTCGAACACCTGATCGTCAGGCTGTACGGCATCGGCATAGTCATAGGTATAGGCCCAGCCCGAACAGCCGACCTTCTTCACGCCGACCCGCAGCCCCAGCCCCTTGCCGCGTTTGGCGAGCTGTGCCTTGATCTGCTGTGCCGCATTGGGTGTCAGTTGAATTGCCATATTCATCCCTCCTGTCATACCGCGACGGCAGTCAGCCGCCGCAAACGCCGCGCGACCGTCGCCAGCGCCGTCAAAAATCCATCCACCTGTTCGGCCGTGTTGGCCGCGCCCAGCGAGAAACGCACCGCACCGCGGGCGATTTCCGGCGCGACCCCCATCGCGAGCAGGGTTGCCGACGGCTCGCTGCTGGTGCTGGAGCACGCCGCACCGGCGGCCACGGCATACCCGACCTTGTCGAGTTCGATCACCAGCGCCTCGCCATCGATGCCTTTCAGGGCGAAATAACTGGTATTGGGCACACGCGCAGCGCCTGCGCCGAATATCACCGCGTCCAGTTCCGCGAGCCCGCGCTCGAGTTGATCACGCAGCGATTGCACCTGCCGGCTGAGCACGCTCAGGCGTCCTGCCGCCAGTTCGCAGGCGGCGCCGAAACCGGCAATCGCCGCAACATTCTCCGTGCCCGAGCGCAGGCCGCGCTCATGTCCGCCGCCGGACAGCAGCGGCCGCAGTTCCAGTCGCTTGTCGACGATCAGCGCGCCCGCACCCTTGGGTCCGTAGATCTTGTGCGCCGACAGGGTCATCGCCTGCACATTGAGCGCATTGAAATCCACCGGCATCTTGCCCAGCGCCTGCACCGCGTCGGTGTGCATGACGGCTTTCGCCCGGCGTGCGCGTTCGCCCACGGCAGCCACGTCCTGGACCGTGCCGGTCTCGTTGTTGGCGAGCATCACCGAGACGACGCCGGTCCGCGTCTGCAATGCCGCATCAACATCGGCGAGATCAATCGTGCCGTTGCGCGTCACCGCCAGCTTACGTACTGCCCACCCCAGCCGCGACAATTCCTGCGCCGGCTTCGCCACGCAGGGATGTTCGATCGCGCTCACCGCGATCTGCGTCGGCTGCAGATAGCCCGCCGCACCCTTGACGAACAGGTTATTGGCTTCGGTGCCACCGCTGGTGAAAATCACCTGTGCCGGCTGCACGCCGACCATCGCCGCCACCTGTTCGCGGGCCGCGTCGACCGCCTGGCGCGCCTGGGTGCCGAATTCATGGCGGCTGGACGCATTGCCATACTGCTCGCGCAGATACGGCAGCATCACCGCCAGCACGCGCTCATCCAGCGGCGTCGTTGCGTTATGGTCGAAATAGACGTGCGTCACGACAGTTTCCGTTTCAGGCCGCCACGGTATCGCGCTTGCGCGCAACCGCACGCATGTCGTGTACCGGCGCGATGCCGGCATCCTTGGCACGCTGGTTTTCCACCAGTTGCCGCAACGTCACCGAACCGAGGTAGTCGAAGATGCGTTCGTTCAGCGTGGCCCACAGGTCGTGGGTCAGGCATTTCTCTTCGTCCTTGCAGTTTTCCTTGCCGGCACACTGCGTGGCGTCGATGGGCTCATCAACGGCGAGAATGATGTCGGCCACCGTCAGCGCCGACATGTCGCGCGCGAGGCAATAACCGCCGCCTGGACCACGCACCGAATCCACGATCTGCCGCCGGCGCAGCTTGCCGAAGAGCTGTTCCAGATAGGACAGCGAAATTTTCTGCCGCCCGCTGATTTCAGCCAGCGTGACGGGTCCTGTGCCATGGCGCATGCCCAGATCCACCATGGCCGTTACGGCAAACCGGCCTTTCGTTGTCAGTCTCATAGCGGTACCTCTATTAGTCGTTTAAAAACAATTGCTTATATAAATAACTAGACTTGGTCACAACGCTGAATTTTAGCTTACCCGACCAATTCAGTCAACAATGCGATTAAGGCCGGGGGCATCGAACTGCTCGGTCCTGACCCCCTCGATTTTCAGGCCCAGACGCTGCAGCTCCGCCAGGATCTGATCGATGCGTTTATCGGTGTCGACGCTGTGGTCGATCAGCGCGTGCATGGCACGCGCCACCGGATCGTTGGCGTCGCGCGCCACGGCATACGCGGCGAAGCGGCCGTCGGTGTCGTGGGTCTCGACCAACCGCGCCGGGATGCCGATCGCAGTGGCACCATCCGGCACGTCCTTGACCACCACGGCGTTGGAGCCAACCTTGGCGTTTTCACCGATGGTGATCGGTCCGAGTATTTTTGCGCCGGCGCCCACCACCACGCTGTTCTTCAGGGTCGGATGGCGCTTGCCCTTGTTCCAGGTCGTGCCGCCCAGCGTAACGCCATGGTACAAGGTGCAGTCGTCACCGATTTCCGCGGTTTCGCCGATCACTACACCCATGCCGTGGTCGATGAAAAACCGCCGCCCGATGCGCACACCGGGATGGATCTCGATGCCGGTGAGCCAGCGTGCCCAGTGCGAAATCCAGCGTGCCAGCCACTTGAAGTTGCGCGTCCACAGGCCGTGCGCCAAGCGGTGCGCGAGCAAGGCATGGAAACCCGGATAGCAGGTCACCACTTCCCAGGTGCTGCGCGCGGCAGGGTCGCGTTCGAACACGACGGCAATTTCTTCCTTGATGTTATCGAGCATTAGCGTTACCTGATGAATAGGACGTCAGACTACAATAACCTACTGTTTTTATCAAGTTTAGCCTTTAACAAAAACTTCAATATAAACAATGCATTGTCTCATTGTTCAATTCTTGTCTCGACGCTTGGAGGTCACCAGGCTGCTGAGGATGCCGCGCAGGATATTGACCTCTTCGACCTGCAGCCGCGCCCGCGCGAACAGCCGCCGCAGCCGGTACATCAATTTGCGCGGGTGCGCCGGATTGAGGAATCCGGTGGTGATCATGGTCTGCTCCAGATGCGCGAAGAACGCCTCGACTTCCTCGTGCGTGGCCAGCGTCTGCGCCTTGTCGGCGGGCAGTGCCGCGCCACAGGCCATGCGCAGTTCGTAACACAGGACCTGCACTGCCGCTGCCACATTGAGCGATGAGAACACCGGATCCACCGGTATGCTCGCCAGCAGTCCACAACAACCGACCTCGTCATTACTGAGTCCCGACGCCTCGTTGCCGAACACGACTGCGACCGGCCGCTCCTGCGCCACTGCCACCGCCTCGGCCGCCGCGGTCCGCGCATCAACCATGGGCACGGCAATATCGCGGGCACGCGCCGAGCACGCGATCGCCAGGCTGGTGCCGGCCAGTGCTTCACTCAGGCTCGAGCAAACCCGCGCCGGCTCGAGCACGTCCATGGCCCCGGCGGCAAACCACACGGCCTGCGGATCCGGATAGCGCTGCGGATTGACCAGCACCAGCTCGGTAATGCCCATGGTGCGCATGGCGCGCGCAGCCGCGCCGATGTTGCCCGGATGCGATGTGCCGCACAGCACGATGCGAATGTTCTTGAGCGGCGCGAGGGGACCGTTAACCATTATTTCGTGAGCTGCGTTGTGGTCAAGACTGTCGGTGGCAAGACGCTTGCCGCAGCGCCATATCGCGAATATGGACAAGGCAAGCAACGCGGCGAGCGGCAAGTTTGACCGCAACCCGCAGGGACGGGACGATTCTTGCCCATGGCGTTATCGTCCCTTCGCTCATTTGCCTGCGGGCAAACCGC
>JBFKCU010000275.1:0-4228 GCA_041620115.1 Burkholderiales bacterium
CAGCTGGCCACCGGCGTGCCGGTCGCCAACGGGATCCTGACGACCGAGAACGATTTTCAGGCCGAAGCGCGCATGGCCGAGAAAGGGCGCGACTGCGCGCTGGCCGCCATCGAGATGGCACGGCTGTTGCCGCGCCTGCAATAGCAGTCATAACGTAAGTAGTTGATTTTAAACATTATTGTGTGCCGCACCGGGTGTGGCCATCACACCGGAGAATCATGAAATCCAGCCGTCGCCGTTCGCGCGAATTCGCCTTGCAAGGCCTTTATCAGTGGCAGCTCGCGGGCACCGATCCGAAGACCATTGCGCAACAGCTCGGCGACGCCGAGGGTTACAACAAGATCGACGCGAAATATTTCACGCTGCTGCTCGAAGGCGCTGTGGCAGGCGCGACCGAAATGGAAGCGTTGATCGCGCCGCTGCTCGACCGTGCCTACAAGAGCATGTCGCCGGTGGAGCGCGGCATACTGCTGCTCGCCGGTTTTGAATTTCGCCATTGTCCGGAAGTGCCGTACCGGGTGATCATCAACGAGGCGATCGAGCTGGCCAAGTCATTCGGTGGCACCGACGGCCACAAGTATGTGAACGGCGTGCTCGATAAAATGGCGCTACAGCTGCGTGCGCCCGAAGTTGAGGCGGGGCGGCGGTGACGGGAATCACCGGCTCCGGCAATCGAACAGAGCAACTGACAAGAGAGTGACGCGATGGACGAACGACTGAAAAAACGTATTTACGCCTTTTATTTCGCCGGCGTACTGAATCTCATACTGGGGCTGTATGTGTTGTTCTACGGCGGCGACCTGTCATCCAATGCCCGCAACATCATGATGTTTTTCTTTTTCGGTTTTGCCGCGATCGATTTCTGGTTTCCGCAGCAGTTGAAGAAAAAATACGCTGAGCAACTCGCGGAATACCAGCGTCAGCAGCGCGAGCAGGCCGACAAGGCGGCTGCCACGGAAGAACAGAAGGGCTGAGTTTTCCGGCGCGAATTCAACTGGCGGCAGCCGTGTCCGTGCGCCGGTGACATGGTCGTAATCAGCGTTTCTTCCGTTCTGCCTTCAATTCCGCTTCCAGCCCCGGCAGCGTCTCCTTCATGACCTGAAACGCGTCGAGCGATGCCGGCCCGCCGCAATAGACGAAGGAGTGCAGGCACAATTCGCTCAATTCGGTCTTGCTGATGCCGTTGCGCAACGCGCCGCGCAGATGGATGGCAATTTCCCGCGGGCGGTTCAGCGCGATGCATTGGGCAAGCGTGACCAGGCTGCGGTCGCGCAGCGACAGGCCCTTGCGGGGCCACACGCTGCCCCAGGCATATTCGGTGGCGATTTCCTGGAACGGCATGGTGAAGGCGTCGGCGTTCTTGAACGCGCGTTTGACATAGGCTGCACCCAGCACCTTGCTGCGCGTCGCGACACCGGCTTTGAAGGCCTTACTGCGCGCTGATTTCTTTGCGGTTTTCTTCATGCTTTTCTCCCGGCGTTGAGTATGGGTTGCTGGTCCGCCTGTTTTACACCGATGCGCCGGCCCCGTCATCGGCAGGCCGGCGACGCCCCGCTTTGCGCTTTACTCCGGCTGCAGCCCGATGGCCTTGGCGATGCGCGCGACCTTGTCGATCTCGGACTTGATAAAGGCCGCATATTCCTGCGGCGACGTGCCGCGCGGCTCCAGTCCGAGTCCGGCAAACCGTTCCTTGACGTCGGGCTGTTTGACGATCTGCAGCAACTGGCCGTTGAGCTTCGTAATCACGTCGTTCGGCGTTTTCGCCGGCGCGACCAGGCCCCACCAGCTGTCGAACTGGAATCCGGGCAGGATTTCCGCGACGGCCGGCAGTTCGGGCGCGAGCGCGGAGCGTTTTTCGCTGGTCACCGCGAGCGCGCGCAGACGGCCGGTTTTCACGTGCGGCAGGCCGACCGGCATGCTCGCGAAAATGAACTGGATGTGGCCGGCAATGAGGTCGTTCACCGATTGTCCCGTGCCCTTGTACGGTACGTGCACTATGTTCACTTTCGCCATGTGGCGGAACAGTTCGCCCGTGAGGTGCGCCGGTGTGCCGCTGCCGCCAGAACCGTAGTTGAGCTGGCCGGGCTTGGCCTTGGCCAGCGCGATCAGTTCCTTGGCCGAGCGTACCGGCAGCGAAGGATGTACAACCAGCACGGTGGTACCCACGGCCGACAGCGCGATCGGCGCGAAATCGGTCACCGGGTCATAAGGCAGCTTCTTGAACAGACTGACGTTGACCGCCAGCGGTGCAACATTGCCGACGGACAGGCTGTAACCGTCAGGTGCCGCCCTGGACGCAATTTCGGTGCCCAGCGTGCCGCCGGCGCCGGGGCGATTGTCAACGAGAAACTGGGTGCTGTTCATTTCGGTGAGTTTCTGCGCGAGGATGCGGGCGACGAGATCGGAGGAGCCGCCGGCCGGGAACGGCGCGATGATGCGCACCGGCTTGGACGGATAATTCTGCGCGGCAGCGGAGGTGGTGACGCCGGCGCCGAAGGCGATGGTCAATGCAACGGTGACACGAACTGCGGATGTGGTTTTCATGCGGGAGATTCTTGTTTGCTGGTTGAAGAAGGCACGCATTCTGCACCAAAAAGCGCAGCGACAGGGTCCACATGTCGTTTTGTAGCGGTTCAAGGCACAATATGACTTCCTATGCCCACTGAATTCGAACTGATACGGCAGTATTTCACCCACGCTGCGAAGCGCGCTGCACTCGGTGTCGGTGATGATGCCGCACTGATCAAGGCACCCGGCGGCAAGATGCTCGCCGTCGCGGCCGACATGCTGGTCGGCGGGCGGCATTTTTTCAAGGATGCCGATCCCGAATCCGTGGGCCACAAGGCGCTGGCGGTGAACCTGTCGGACATGGCGGCGATGGGCGCGACACCGCGCTGGGTGACCATGGGCATTGCATTGCCCCGCGCCGACGCGCGCTGGGTGGCAGCGTTTTCGCGCGGCTTCATGAAAATCGCGCGCAAGCACGGGGTGGACCTGATCGGCGGCGACACCACGCGCGGGCCGCTCAATATCTGCGTGCAGATCATCGGTGAAGTGCCGGCACGGCGGGCATTGCGTCGCGATGGCGCGAAACCGGGTGACGACATCTGGGTGTCGGGCACGCTGGGCGATGCCGCAATGGCGGTGGCGGCGAAGAACGGACGCATCAGGCTGCAGCCCGCCGAGCGCGCACAGGCGATGAAGCGCCTCGACTGGCCGGTGCCGCGCATCGCGCTCGGGCTGGCATTGCGCGGTGTTGCGCGCAGCGCGATCGATGTCTCCGACGGGCTCACGGCGGACCTCGGTCACATCTGCGAACGCTCGCGCGTCGCTGCGGTGGTGGCGTTCGAACGCCTGCCGGTATCGGCGCTGCTGAAAAAGCATCTGTCATCACCCGTGGCGCAGGCGGCATTGCTCGGCGGTGGCGATGATTACGAACTGTGCTTTACGGCGGCGCCGGCGAAGCGCGCCGCGGTCGAACGTGCGGCGCAGCGTGCGAAAACCCGTGTCACCCGCATCGGCCGCGTGATCCGCGCGCCCGCGGGTGCGTGCAGTGTGGTGGTGGTCGATGGCGACGGTCTGCCGCTGTCATTGGCAAGGAAAGGCTTTGACCACTTCGGCTGAGCCCCGCGCAGCCGGCTGCGGGCGCTCCGCTTTCTGCGGCGCGCGCAGGCGTCTGGGGTGCGCAGATCTTCATGCGCGTGCAGAAGAAGGAATTCGACGGCCGGGAGTAGGCCCGGGTTTAAGGATCAAGGCCGGGTATCGCGAGGCGCCCGGTCGGTGCAATGAACGCAACGAGGAGCAACGACCATGAGTGACCAGGGTGCAGTCCGGTATGAGCGCGCGGGCGCGGTGGCCCGCGTGATTTTCGACCGGCCGGCGGCGCGCAACGCGATGACCTGGACCATGTACGAGCAAATGGCCGAAGCCTGCTGCAACATCGCGGCCGACCCTGAAGTGCGCGTGGCGGTGTTCCGCGGCGCCGGCGGCAAGGCGTTTGTCGCGGGCACCGACATCGGCCAGTTCCGCGAATTCAAGTCGGGCGAGGACGGCGTGGAATACGAGCGCAACGTTGCCGCATACCTCGCCCATGTCGAAAACCTCAAGGTGCCCACGCTGTGCGTGGTCGAGGGCTGGGCCATCGGCGGCGGGCTCGCCATTGCCACGGCCTGCGACCTGCGCATCGCGACACCCGGCTCGCGCTTCGGCGTGCCGATCGCGCGCACGC
>JBFKCU010000276.1:0-4201 GCA_041620115.1 Burkholderiales bacterium
GCCGCCTACGCATGCGCATCATGGCGTGCAGCCTTTGCGGCTAAAATGTCGCCTGTGAACCGAATACTGAACACGACTTCCGGAATGCCGTGACCCAGGTGCTTGCACGCAAGTGGCGCCCGCGCAATTTTGCCGAGCTGGTCGGGCAGGAACATGTGGTCCGCGCCTTGAGCAATGCGCTCAGGCAGCAGCGGCTGCATCACGCCTATCTGTTTACCGGCACGCGCGGTGTCGGCAAGACTACGCTGGCACGCATCCTGGCCAAGGCGCTGAACTGCGAGACCGGCATCACCGACGTGCCCTGCGGGCAGTGCGGCGCGTGTACCGCGATCGATACCGGGCGGTTCGCCGATCTGATCGAGCTCGATGCCGCGTCCAACACCCAGGTCGACAACATGCGCGAACTGCTGGAAAACGCGCTGTATGCGCCGACCAGCGGGCGTTTCAAGGTTTATATCATCGACGAAGTGCACATGCTGTCGCGCAACGCATTCAACGCGATGCTGAAAACCCTGGAAGAGCCCCCGAGTCACGTGAAGTTCATCCTCGCGACCACCGATCCGCAGAAAATACCGGTGACCGTGCTTTCGCGCTGCCTGCAGTTCGGCCTGAAGCAGATCCCTCCGGCACAGATCCGCGGGCGCCTGACCGAAGTACTTGCGGCGGAGAACGTGCCCGCGGATGCCGCGTCGGTCGCGCTGGTGGCGCGTGCCGCTGAAGGCAGCCTGCGCGACGCGCTGAGCCTGCTGGACCAGGCGATTGCACATGGTGGCGGCAGGCTGGAGGAAGCCTCGACCCGGGACATGCTGGGTGCCGTGGACCAGACCTATCTCTACGCAATCCTCAAGGCGTTGGCTGCGGGCGATGGTCCGGCGCTGGTTGCCGGGGCAGAGCGCATGGCGGAACGTAGCCTGTCGTTCGAATCAGCGCTGCAGGACCTGGCTACGCTGCTGCACCGGGTGGCGCTGGCGCAAGTGGTAGCGCAGAGCATCCCCGACGATGATCCGGATGCGACGGCGATCCGGGAACTCGCACTGGCCTTTTCAGCCGAGGAATTGCAGTTGAACTACCAGATCGCCGCGCAGGGTCGCGCCGAAATCGGACTCGCGCCCGACGAACACGCCGGTTTCATGATGACGCTGCTGCGCATGCTGGCTTTTGCGCCGGCGCAGGCCGGTGGGGCTGTGATTGCGGCAAAAGCGCCGGCCATGGTGCCGGCGGCACCGAAACGTAGCGACGTGACTGCGTCGCCGGTGGCAAGAACCGGTGGCAAGGCCGACCCCGCGGCCTGGGCGGAACTCGTCGGACAACTGGGTTTGAGCGCGATGGCGCATCAACTGGCGCTGCGCTGCGAGATGACCAGACACACGGCGGATACGGTCGAACTGCGCATCTCGCAGGCGGACGAGCGCATGTTTGACAAGCCTTATCGCGACAAGCTCACCGCCGCATTGCGCCAGTTGCTGGGCAAGCAGCTCAAAGTGGCGTTTGTTGCCGGGGAGGTTGCCGGTCAGTCGCCCAAGGCCATCACCGACCGCAAGGTCGAGCAGCGACAGGCGGCGGCGGTGGCGGAAATTCGCGAAGATCCTTTTGTACGTGAGTTGATCGAGGATTTCGACGGCTCGGTCGAGGATACTTCGATCAAACCGAAATAGTTCAGGAAGGGAGAGCAACATGATGAAGGGCCAGATTGCAGGGCTGATGAAACAGGCGCAGCAGATGCAGGACAACATGCGCAAGATGCAGGAAGAACTCGCGCAGATCGAAGTCGAGGGTCAGGCGGGTGCGGGCATGGTCAAAGTGGTGATGACCTGCCGGCATGACGTCAAGCGCGTGATCATCGACCCGGCGGTGCTGGGCGACGACAAAGAGATGCTGGAGGACCTGGTCGCGGCCGCGGTCAACGATGCCGTGCGCAAGGTCGAGACCACCAGTCAGGAAAAAATGGCCAGCGTCACGGCTGGCCTGCCGTTGCCGCCGGGCATGAAGCTGCCGTTTTGATGTTAATAAATATTGATTAAAATCAATAGCTTATATTTAATTTTTGGGTCTTGATGAATTCGCCTCCTGCCTTGCATGCTCTGATCGAAGCGTTGCGCTGCCTGCCCGGTGTCGGGCCGCGCTCGGCGCAGCGCATGGCATTCCATCTGATGCAGCGCGACCGGCCCGGGGCGGAACGCCTGGCCGTGACCATGAGCGCGGCGTTGCAACGCGTGGGGCATTGCGAGCGCTGCAACAATTTCTCCGAAGAACCGGTGTGCGCGCTGTGCCTGTCGTCGCGTCGTAATGCGCAGCTGCTGTGTGTGGTCGAAACGCCCGGTGATCTGCTGATGATGGAGCAGGCGCAATGTCACAACGGCTTGTACTTTGTGCTGATGGGCGCATTGTCGCCGCTCGACGGCATCGGCCCGAAAGACATACATCTCGAACGGCTGCTCAAGCGCGCCGCTGACGGCGTGGTGCAGGAAGTGATGCTGGCAACGAATTTCACCGTCGAGGGCGAGGCGACGGCCCACTATGCCGGCGAATTGTTGCGCGCCAAGGGTCTGCGCGTCACCCGCATCGCGCGTGGCCTGCCCGTGGGCGGGGAACTGGAACATGTCGACAGCGGTACCCTGGCGCAGGCAGTGATGGAAAGGCGGGGGCTATGAAGCCCGGCACCAAGCGCACGCCGTTTCGCAAGCCCAAACCCAAAAAGGCACCACTGCGGGAACCGCGTGGGGCGGCACCTGCGGCAACAGCACCCGAGGTCCCGGCCGAAGTGCCGGCGTCAGCCGAGACGGATGTGCGCGGCGACAAGATTCACAAGGTACTCGCACAGGCGGGCTTCGGTTCGCGCCGCGCCATGGAGGAACGTATCCGCGCGGGTGAAGTGACCGTGAACGGCAAGGTCGCCGGCATCGGCGACCGTGTCACGCCGGCAGACCGCATCAAGATCGGCGAGCGGCAGGTGCGGTGGGCGCCGCAGGGACAGTTACCGCGCGTGCTGCTGTATCACAAGCCGGAAGGCGAGATCGTCAGCAACGATGATCCGCAGGGCCGGCCGACCGTGTTTGAAAAACTGCCGCCGGCGCGCGATGGCAAATGGCTGGCCATCGGACGGCTGGATTTCAATACCAGCGGATTGCTGATTTTCACCACCTCCGGTGACCTGGCTAACCGCATGATGCATCCGCGCTTCGAGGTGGAGCGGGAATACGCGGTACGCGTCCTCGGCGAAGCCACGCCCGAGCGCCTCGAAGTCCTGTGCACGGGTGTGCAGCTCGAGGACGGGATAGCGCGCTTTGACTATCTGCAGGAAGAGGGCGGCGAGGGCGCCAACCGCTGGTTTCGCGTCCTGTTGAAAGAAGGCCGCAATCGTGTCGTGCGTCGCCTGTTTGAGTCGCAGGGACTGACCGTGAGCCGCTTGATGCGCGTGCGTTTCGGCGTGGTGACGCTACCGCCGTGGTTGAAGCGGGGCCAGTTTATCGCACTGTCTTCCGGTGACGTCGAACGTCTGCTGGCGTGGTCGGCAGCGCCTGCGGAGCCGGAGTTTCAGGTAATGCTGCCTTCGGCAACAGAGCCACGCAGTCGTCCCCGCCGGTCGTCTCCGCCCAGATAAACGGCAACGCGCGGAAGGCTCGTTCCACGCGCGCACGATTGTGTCCGACCTCGAGTACCAGCCAGCCGCCTTCATTGAGATGCGCTGCGGCGTCACGCAGGATGCGTCGCACCAGTTCCAGTCCGTCGCTGCCGCCGTGTAGCGCAAGCACCGGTTCATGGCGGTATTCCGCGGGCAGCGTACGCATGACCTGCTCGCGCACGTAGGGCGGATTGCTCAGGATCAGGTCGTAGCGTTTTCCCTTGATTTCCGCAAACAGGTCGGAACGGGTCAGCGTCAGGCGTTGTGCCAGATGATGTGCGCGCACGTTGCGGCGCGCGACCGTCAGGGCCGGGCCCGAGATGTCAACACCTTCAACCTGAGCACGGGGAAACGTATGGGCCGCGACGATGGCGAGGCAACCCGATCCCGTACACAGATCCAGGATTGCGCCGGGTGAACGTCGCGCCGGCCACCACGGGCGCAGGCGTTCGCGCAGCAACTCGGCAATGTACGAGCGTGGCACGATCACGCGCTCGTCGACGTAGAATCGGTGTTCGCCCAGCCAGGCTTCACGGGTGAGGTAAGCGGCCGGGATGCGCTCGGCAATGCGACGCGCGA
>JBFKCU010000277.1:0-4188 GCA_041620115.1 Burkholderiales bacterium
CGCTACTTCCCGGACGATATAGCCGCGCAGCGTCCTCATCTGAACAAGCGCCACAGAGAAAACACCGAAAGCCGCTGATAAAACATGAACAGCAGCAGGATCAGCATGGCTACGTGCACGCCCCACATGCCGATCGTCACGTCAATACTTGACTGAGTGATTGATGCCTGCATGATGGACATCAGGTTGCTGTAAATCATGTACACCAGTATCGCCAGTACGATATTGATCGATCGTCCGGCCCGCGGATTGACGAACGACAGCGGAATCGCCAGCAGGCAAAGAATCAGCGCACTGGTGGGCAATCCCACCCGCCATGACAATTCACCGAGGTTTCGCGGCGTCGGGTCCCGCAGCAATTCCAGCGTTGACATCGTTTTTGTGGTGGGCGCGCGCGCCACTGAATCAGCCGTCTCAATGCGCATGGCGTAACGTTCGAACTCGAAGATCTTGTACTCCGGCGAACCGGGCTCCCCTTCGTAGCGCCGGCCATTCGACAGCACCAGAAAGCGGTCGCCGTTGGCCGCCGTTTCCTGAAAACCGCTTTTCGCCACCATCACGCCGAGCTTGCCGTGCTGGGTCGAACTGACGAACACATTGGCCACCAGATTTGCTTTCCCCGCGACCTCCTCGACCAGATAGACGCGATCGGCGCGCCGTGACTCATGAAACGTTCCGGGTGTTACCTGGGCCACATCGTCACGGCTGTCCATCTGACGGCGGAACTGCTCGGACTTCTCCACCGCCCACGGGGAAAGCAGCAGCGACAACAAAGCGATTGTAATGACCAGCGGCAGGGCAAATGCCAGCACCGGCTGGATCCAGCGTCCCAGCCCCTGCCCGCAGGAAAACCAAACCACCATTTCCGAGTCTCGGTAGCTTCGGCTGAGCGTCATCAGCACCGCGATGAACAGCGTCACCGACAGCAGGATCGGCAGATAGCCGACCAGTGAAAAACTGAGCAAGGCAACGACGCCGGTAGAAGTGATGACCCCGCTTGCCGCCTGGCCGAGCAGCCGTACCAGCTGGGTTGTGATCAAAATGCCCAGCATCACCAGAAAAATTGCAACCGCCGACGTGGCGAGCTCGCGCAGCAAAGCAGACCGGAAAATCATGCTGGCGTTTTGCTTTTTGAAAAGAACCCGCAGATAATCAAGCGTCGATGAATGATGCCGGTGAAATGCCGGGCATTCGGCCGGAAATCAGCAATGGTCACTGTGGCTGGATCCGCACGATACGACCGCCAATCATGTATTTGACAAGTTCGTAATGCGCATAGGAGTTGACTCGTGGAATTTAGCATAAAACCCCTCGTCCCGGGACGCAACACCAGCGGCTGTGCCGCAGTCGGCGTGTATGCGGACCAGAAGTTCAGTGCAGCGGCCAGCCTGCTCGACAAGGCCACAAAGGGCTATCTCAAGCGAGTGCTCGATCGCGGCGATATGGATGGTCGCCTGGGCACAACGCTGATGCTGCATGATGTCCCCGGCATCGCCAGCACGCGTGTGCTGCTGGTCGGACTCGGACCCAAGGCCGAGTTTGCCGAAAGACAGTTCCGCCGGAGTGTTGCCGCCGCCGTCAAGGCCATCGCCAAGACCGGCGCGGCAGACGCAGAGCTGCATTTCGCAGAACTTGCGGTCGGCCGGCACGATATCGAGTGGCGCATCATGCAGACAGCCCGCGCGGCGCGCGAGACGATCTACCGTTTCGAGCAGATGAAAAGCAAACCGTCCGAGGACAAGACTGCCCTGCGGCGCGTCGTACTGGCGGTCGGCAAGGCGGACGGAAAACGCACTGCGCGCGGGCTCGCGCAGGGCCTCGCCCTCGCTCACGGCATCAGCCTCGCCCGCGACCTCGGCAACCTGCCGGGCAACATCTGCACCCCGGCCTATCTTGCCGACCAGGCGCGCAAACTGGCCAAACATTACCGCATGAAAATCAACGTGCTTGAGCGCGCCGACATGGCAAAACTCGGCATGAATACGCTGCTCTCTGTTGCTCAGGGCAGCAGTCAGCCGCCCAAGCTGATCGTCCTCGAATATCGCGCCGGCCCCAAGAGCCAGAAACCGGTCGTGCTTGTCGGCAAGGGCGTCACCTTCGACACCGGCGGCATTTCACTGAAACCGGCGTCCGAGATGGATGAAATGAAGTACGACATGAGCGGCGCGGGCAGCGTGCTCGGCACCGTCAAGGCCGTCGCCGAGATGAAATTGCCGGTCAACCTGATCGGCATCATCCCCGCCACCGAGAACATGCCGGGAGGCCGCGCCACCAAGCCCGGCGACATTATCACCAGCATGTCGGGGCAAACAGTGGAAGTGCTCAACACCGACGCGGAGGGTCGCCTGATCCTGTGCGACGCGTTGACCTATGCCGAGCGCTACCAGCCGGCCGCCGTCATTGACATCGCGACACTGACGGGCGCCTGCGTGATCGCACTCGGCAACGTGGTGAGCGGCCTTTTCTCAAACGATGATGCGTTGGCCCGGGAGGTACTTGCTGCCGGCGACGTAGCAGGGGACGGTGCGTGGCACCTGCCATTGCACGATGAATACCAGGAGCAATTGCGCAGCAATTTCGCGGACTTCGCCAACATCGGCGGTCGCCCCGCAGGCGCAATCACCGCGGCATGTTTTCTGGCCCGATTTACGAAAAAATACAAATGGGCTCACCTGGACGTCGCCGGTACTGCATGGAAGTCGGGCAAGAACAAGGGGTCGACCGGGCGGCCCGTGCCGCTGCTGACACAGTTCCTGATCAATCGCGCCGCCAAGCGCTGACCGGGGACGGGTCATGACCCAGATCGACTTCTACGCACAGGTCGATGACAAACTGCATACGGCTTGCCGGCTTGCCGCCAAGGCGCGCAGCCACGGGCTGCGCGTCACGCTGCTTTGCCCAAATGCAGAGACAGCGGCCCGACTGGACCGGATGTTGTGGACAGTGCCTGCTACGGGCTTCCTGCCGCACTGCAGGTCCGACGACCGTCTCGCACCGGTAACCCCGATCTTGATCGACACCAGCGGGAACGCGCCCGCACATGATGAATTATTGATCAATCTGCATCCGGAGCGGCCTGCCTGTTTCAGCCGCTTCCAGCGATTGGCGGAGATTGTCAGCACGGACGATAAGGACCGGGCGGAGGCGCGCGAGCGCTACAGGTTCTACCGTGATCGCGGCTACGACATACGCACCCACGATCTTTCGGAAAAATCATCCTCATAAGTCCTGCGACGCGGGAACGGGAGAATCCGTACCGGTTGAGCGGGGTATCACACCTCCGTTAACATCTCTACACCCATGTCCGATCCAGCCCCTCCAGACGACAGCGCCGACGACGTGCTCCAGCGCGCCGATGCGCTGCTGCAGAAACATCGCCGGTCGCCGGCCCCAGCTCCCCCTGCGGCATCGCCTGCCGTCTCGGGCGCGGATATTCCCACCCTGACCGACATCGTGATCGAAGGGGAAGTGCTGCCAGCCACCGACCCGGCACCGCAACCGGCGGCGAACACGCCGCCACCAGCCGGCGGTCAGGTCATCTCCCGGGTGCAGGCGCAGAACATCGAGCACGCCGTCTATCTGAAGCTGAAACGCGGCCTGGATGACCAGATTGCCGGGGTGGTGCGTGACCGCTATTTGCCGGAAATCGGTGCCGCGCTGGAGCAGGCATTGTCACGTGTCAGCACCGAGCTTCAGTCCGGCATTGCCGATATGGTCCGCACTTCGGTCACGGAAACCCTGCAGGCGCAACTCCGGCAGTTGCAGGCACCGAGCGCTGAGTCCGATGAGGCCTCCGGTATAATCCGGAGCCCCTCTGTAACGCCTCCCACTGCATCGCAAATGGAACTTCCGAAAAGCTTCGAACCAGCCACCATCGAGTCGCATTGGTATCCGACATGGGAAAAGAACGGCTATTTCAAGGCCGGACTCGACCAAAGGAACCCGAACGCCTATTGCATACAACTGCCGCCGCCCAATGTGACCGGTGTTCTGCACATGGGCCACGCCTTCAACCAGACCATCATGGACGGCCTGATCCGCTACCACCGCATGAGCGGTGACAATACATTGTGGCAGCCAGGCACCGATCACGCGGGTATCGCCACTGAGATGGTGGTCACCCGCCAGATCGAGCAGCAGGGCCTGTCGCGCAATGCCCTCGGACGCGAAAGCTTCATCAAGAAGGTC
>JBFKCU010000278.1:0-4188 GCA_041620115.1 Burkholderiales bacterium
CTTGCCTGCGCCCGAATGATTTTGAGACGGGTTTTATCCCCACTGCCCGCGACATGCGATCATAAGCGCATGGATAAGGCAGACCTCATCCGCATCATCAAGGACATCGGCCGCGGCAAAAACGCCGCCGGCGACCTCACGCGCGACGACGCCCGCGCGCTGTTCACGGCCATCCTCGACGACGAGATCCCGCCGCTGCAATTGGGCGCGATCCTGATCGCGCTGCGCATCAAGGGTGAATCGCTCGAAGAACTCGCCGGCTTCCTCGATGCCTGCGAAGCCGCCTACCCGCATCTCAAGGCCCCGCCAGGCACCGTGCCGCTGGTGATTCCCGCCTACAACGGCGCACGCAAGCTGCCCAACCTCACGCCGCTGCTGGCGTCACTGGTCGCGCGCGAAGGCAAACCCGTGCTGGTGCACGGCGTCCCCGACGATCCCGGCCGCGTTACCACCATCGAAGTCTTCCAGGCCATGGGCATCGCACCGGCGCGCGACATCGCCGAAGCCGAAGCCCAGCTCTCCGAGCGCAAACTCGCGGTGATCGCCATAGCCACGCTGTCACCCAAGCTCGCGCGCGTGCTCAAGCTGCGTCACGAAATCGGTCTGCGCAGTTCGGGGCATACGCTGGTCAAGATGCTGCAGCCGTTCACGACAAAAGCGATACGCCTGGTCAGTGTCACGCATCCCGAATACCTGGACCGCATGCGCGCGTTTTTTACGTCCTACACCTCGCACGCGCTGCTGCTGCGCGGCGCGGAAGGCGAAGCGGTGGCGCATCCGCGGCGGGAACCAGTGATCGAGTGGCTGGACGGGAAAACTGCGGAAGTGTTACGTGCCGCGCCGGACGACCATCCGCAGTTACCGGACAGTCATGAAGCCGCCATCACCGCGGAATGGATCAAGGCCACTCTGACCGGAAAACACATGGCGCCCTCAGCGATCCTGCACCAGGTCAGCTGCGCGAATCGGATTTAAGTCAGGAAACCAATCTTGAGGTCTGCTTTCGGCCAAAAGCGGTCATTCACCCGTGTCAAGCAGATAGCCGGCGATTCACTTCCAACACTAAATGGCTGCGTACGAGAGAATTCTGTGTCACATCCACAAATGCTCGGATTGGACGAGCCTTTCAGCCAAGATCAATTCAGCGCCGCATTTGCCCTAAGTTTCTCGACTGCTAGATCAACAAAACTCCTGACCTTCGCTGATCCGTGCCGACCTTCGCGATGGATCACATGAATGGGTAGTGGCGCTTCCTCGTACTCCGACAGCACCGTCTTGAGTTTCCCCGCTGCCAGTTCGTCCGCCACCTGATAGGAAATCAACCGCGTCAGCCCGAAGCCATCCATGGCGGCGGCGATTGCCCCGTCGTTGGTATTCACCAGAATGCGCGGACTGAGCTTGACACCAATCCTTTGCTTACCCTTCGCGAAGTTCCATTCCGAACCGGCGGATACGGCTGTGGCGGCAATGATCTGGTGGTTTGCGAGATCCGCGGGCGTTTTCGGAACGCCGTGCTTCTTGAGATACGCCGTGGCCCCACATATGACCCGTCGCACTTGGCCAACGCGGATCGCGCGCAGCGACGAGTCGGGCAAGACGCCAATGCGCAGGCCGATATCCAAGCCTTCGTCGAGCAGATTGACGACGCGGTCGACGAACAGCGCCGACACTGTGGTCTCGCTGAAAACGCGCTGGTATGCGGTAATGATCGGCATCACGTACTGTTTGCCGAACAGGGCCGGTGCGGTGACGGCCAGATGGCCGCGCGGTGTGGCGTTGACGCCGGCCGCAGCCTCGTCGGCCTCGTCGGCCTCGAGCAGGAGGCGCCGTGCATCCTCCAGATAACGCGCACCTGCATCGGTGGTGCGCACCATGCGGGTCGTGCGCGTCAGCAGTCGCACGCCCAGGCGCTCTTCGAGTGCGGCCACGGCGCGGGTAACCGCAGGCGGCGACATGCGCAGGCGGCGACCCGCTGCCGCAAAGCTCTCCTCTTCGGCCACCGCGACAAACACCGCCATGCCATGAAGACGATCCATAGATTATTCCATTTAAAGAAATTATATATTTCATTCTACATATATTCTTTTTATTTGGGGAATTTGGCAAAGTGCCTCCCGTCGACAACACGACACCTTCACTCAACCCAAACAGGAGAAACAAAATGGCACGCATCAACATCGTTACCCCCGAAGCGGCAAACGCGGAACAGAAGGCCCTCTACGGCGCCATCCAGGGTCAGCTCGGCATGGTCCCGAACTTTCTCAAGGTCTTTGCCAACTCGCCGGCCGCACTGAAAGCGTTTCTGGGACTGCACAGCATCGCCGGCGACGGCTCGCTTGACCCGCAGACGCGCGAACGCATTGCGCTCGCCCTGGCCCAGCAAAACAGCTGCGAGTATTGCCTGTCGGCCCACGCCGCAATCGGCCGCAAGGCGGGTCTGAACGGCGCCGAAATCGAAGCCAACCGTGCTGGCACCAGCCAGGATGCGAAAGCGGCCGTCGCCGTCCGATTCGCCCGTTCGCTGGTCGCCCACATGGGCGAAATCACGACCGCCGAGTTGATCGAAATGCGTGATGCGGGCTACAGCGAATCCGACATCGTCGAAGTCATCACGCATGTCGGCATGAACATCCTCACCAACCTGCTGGGCAAGGCCGGCCGCGTCGACATCGACTTCCCTAAAGTCGAATTGAAACTCGCCGCTTGATTCACCCAACTCGCGCCGGGGGCCTCAGGCTTCCGGCGGCAAGGAGACTTCCTCATGGCCCAAGCCTTCGCCAAGATTGCCTTCACCCCGAACGTCCAAGCCGCCCAGGCGAGGATGGGCAGCGGTGACGCCTACTGCTCCGCCGTACTGGGCGAGGCAGAACCGGTCGAGTTGAGCCCGTACGAAATCGAATTCATCGCGGCACGCGACAGCTTCTACCAAGGTACCGTCGGCGAGAACGGTTGGCCCTATGTGCAGCATCGCGGCGGCCCGCGCGGATTCCTCAAAGTGCTGGATGCGCGGACGATCGGCTATGCTGATTACTCCGGTAACCGCCAGTACATCTCGGCAGGCAATCTCGTCGGAGATGACCGGGTGAGTCTGCTTCTGATGGACTATCCCGGGCAACGTCGCCTCAAGGTCTGGGGACGGGCGCGGCTGATCGATGAAGACACCGAACCGGCACTCATTGCGCGACTGGAGTCACCCGATTACCGGGCCCGGGTCGAGCGTGGCGTGGTCATCACGGTCGAAGCCTACGACTGGAATTGCCCGAAATACATCACCCCGCGATTCACCGAACGCGAGGTGCAGGAACGCATTGGCAATTGGCAGGGGCACGCTGAACAAGCAGTGCCAAGTTCCGGGGAACCTGTCGAATTCGGCACCGGCCCGCTGAAGCTGGTGGTCACCGGCATACGCCAGCTCACACCGCGTATACGCGCCTATGAGTTTCAGGCGCCGGACCGCAGCGACTTGCCTGCCGTGACGGCGGGCGCGCACCTCGTGGTACCTGTGCACTTGTTCGACGGTGCGGTGATCACGCGTCAGTATTCACTGGCTGCGCTCGCGCAGCAACGCGACACCTACGAGATCGCCGTGCTGCGGGAGGATGAGGGGCGCGGCGGGTCAGCTGCCATCCATGCCTCGTGGCAGATCGGAACGCGACTGGGGATCGACTTACCGGTCAACCAGTTCCCCCTGTATGAAGATGGTCACCATGCCGTCCTGATCGCCGGCGGTATCGGCATAACTCCGATCAGGGCAATGACGCAGGCGCTCAAAGCGCGGAGCAGCTCGTTCGAACTCCACTACAGCGGCCGGACTCCCGCCGACATGGCCTACCGGGGTGAACTGGCCCGCGCGTTTCCGCAAGAACTGCACCTCTACTTCACGCGCATCAAGGGCGGTAAGCACATCGATCTGCACTCGATCATGCGCTCGGCACCTGCTGACACGCGGTTCTATGTTTGCGGCCCGGGCCAATTGATCGAGGCGGCCAGATCTGCGGGACACGAACTGGGCATTGCGTCCGGCCGGTTCCAGTACGAAAGCTTCCAGTAATATGGATGCGGCTGCAATGCGCGCATCCGTTGGTGCGAATTTGATTCACCCAGTGGCAGGTACGGGTCGTAAACCGCCGTTGGCAAAGGTCTGCTTTCGGCCAGAAGCGGACGCACACTGTTACTTTTCAGTTTAAC
>JBFKCU010000279.1:0-4181 GCA_041620115.1 Burkholderiales bacterium
GGTGCCGCCACGGTGGATCTGCTCGCCGGCCGCGTGCAGGCCATCTTCGGTGGCGCCGCACCGTGGCAGCCGCATATGGCCACCGGCAAAGCGCGTGCGATTGCGATCGGCCATCCGCAACGCCTGCCGCAGTTACCGGACATTCCGGCCATCGCCGAAACCTATCCTGGATTCAATAATACGACCTGGTATGGTTTCCTCGGGCCCAGAGGCATACCGGAGCAGGTGGTCAAAAGAGTCAACGCCGAGATGAAAAATGCGGTCGCTGATGCGGCCTTCGTCAAGCATCTCGAAGGCATCGGCATGGTGCCCACGTCCACCACACCGCAGGAAATGGGCAACATGATCCGTACCGAACTTGCACGCTGGACCAAGGTCGTACGCGACGCGGGCATCCAGGCGAACTGAGCAATGCTTCGCGAGACCCTGCCGCGCGGGCGGGCTGAAACAGAACCGGGTCAATCCGAACAGGAGCGGAACATGACACGCACAGGCACCAGGCCGAAAACCGCGGCCAAGCGTTCTTCTGCCAGGGCACCGCGCGGCGTTGTGTTACTGGTCGCGACCCGCAAGGGCGCGTGGATTTATCACGGCGACGCCAAGCGAACGAAATGGCGCACCAGCGGCCCGCATTTTCTCGGCCATGTAATCAGCCATCTGGTGCTCGATCCGCGCGACGGCCGCACGCTGCTTGCCGCCGCAAAAACCGGACACCTGGGGCCCACCGTGTTCCGCTCCACCGATATGGGGAAGACATGGAAGGAAGCGGCGCAGCCGCCCGCATTCGCGAAGGCGCCCGAGGGCGAAACCGGCCGTGCAGTCGATCACACTTTCTGGCTGACGCCGGCACACGCAAATGAACCGGAAGTCTGGTACGCGGGCACCAGCCCGCAGGGGCTGTTCCGTTCGGAAGACGGTGGTGTGTCCTGGAAACCGTTCTCCATCATCAACGACGACCCGCAGTACCGCGAGTGGATGGGCACGGCGCAGGACGGCACGCCCGACGGCCCCAAGCTGCATTCGATCCTGATTGATCCGCGCGACCCCAAACATCTTTATATCGGCATGTCGGGCGGCGGGGTGCATGAAACGCGGGACGGCGGCAAATCCTGGAAGGTCATGATCAAGGGCATGGACGTCGTCGAAGGTTTCGGCTTCGATCCCGCGAAACCGACGTTTCACGATCCGCATTGCCTGCGCCTGTGTCCATCGAACCCCGACCGCCTCTACCAGCAAAACCATTGCGGCATTTACCGCCTTGACCGGCCGTCGGACACCTGGGTACGCATTGGCACGAGCATGCCGAAAAAGGTTGGCGACATCGGATTCCCGCTGGTGGTGCACCCGCGCGACGACAATACGGCGTGGGTGTTTCCGATGGACGGCACCAGCGTGTGGCCGCGCACCAGTCCCGACGGCAAACCGGCGGTATACGGTACGAAGAACGGTGGCAAAACCTGGAAGCGGCTTGACATCGGCCTGCCGGAATCACAGGCCTGGTGGACCGTAAAACGCCAGGCGATGACCGGTGACAGCCACGATCCGGTGGGGCTTTATTTCGGCACCACTAGCGGTGAGCTGTGGATGAGCCGCGATGAAGGCCGCAAGTGGCAATGCATCGCACGCCATCTGCCGGAAATCTACGCAGTCGAGGCGGCGACGCGGTAGTCGGGGTACACGTTGAGAGTGCTGATCCCCAGCGCGCTGCGCTCGTACACTGAAAACGCCGTGGCGAACGCCGCGGGCGCAACGCTGGGCGCGGTACTTGCCGATCTCGACCGCCAGTATCCGGGCATCCGTTTCCGCATGGTCGACGAACAGGAGCAAATACGCCGGCACATCCGCATATTCATCGGTGGCGAACAGGTGGGTGATCTGGCGCATCCGCTGCGGGGTAACGAAGACGTCGTGATCGTGCAGGCGCTCTCCGGCGGCTGAACTGCCGCCGGTTGAGTCGATTTACCTGCCGATCAGGCGATGCAGGTGCTTGCCGAAATCCGTGTTGTCCTGGAAGCCGCGGAACAGTTCGGCCCCCGGCCCCAAGGCCCCCACCGCCACCGGCTCGGAGGTGTGACCCGAGGTGCCCCAGTAAAAACCGGTCTGGCGCGCAATCATCCGTCCCAATACGTTCTGCAGCACGTACGAAAAATTGCGCTCCAGCGTTTTGCCGGAGAGCAACAGCTCACGCAGGTCCGGGTCCAGCCTGAAGCCGGGGAAGTGCTCTGCAAGCAGTTTGTCCAGCACTTCGGCTGATGGTTTCTTGCCGAGTTTTTCCTTGACCATGCCCAGCGACATGCTGATGCGCTCGATCATCCGGAACTGCTCAATCCCGCCGTAGAACCGGTTCTTGCTCGACAGCGTGCTCAGGTCCTTCAACGCGTAGGTCGGTGAAAACCCGCCGGTTTCATGGTCCCCGGTCACAATGATCAGCGTATCCGGATTTTGCCGCTGGAATTCCAGCGCGACCTTGACCGCATCGTCAAATGCCCACAGCGCGCGCATCAGTGATGCCACATCGGTGGCATGGCCGGCGGTGTCGGTGTTTTCATTTTCAACCAGCAGCACAAAACCGTTGGGACTGTTCTGCGCCAGCGCCTTCAGTGCGGCCGCCGCCATCTCCGCGGTCGATGGTTCCTTCGCCGGGTCGCGGTCGACCTCGAAATCCATGTCCGCATCGGCAAACAGGCCGAGCAGCTTGCCGCCGGTGGCCGCCTTGAGTTCGGCGGTGTCGCGCACGACCTGGTGGCCCTTGGCGCGAAACGCCGCGATGATGTCCTTGCCGTCGCTGCGCTTGCCGCCGGGCGTGGTCTTCGGCTGAAAATACTCGGCGCCCCCGCCCATCAGCACATCCGGCTCGATCTCAAGCAGCAGATCGACCAGCAACTGTGAATCGCGCCGCGACTTGGCGTTGATTGCGAACGCGGCAGGGGTCGCGTCATAAACGGTGGCGGTCGTCACCAGTCCGATCCGTTTGCCCGCCGCCTTGGCCACCTGCATCGCGGTTTTCTGCGGCTTGCCGTCGGGCGTGATCGACACCGCGCCGTTAAGCACTTTGTGTCCCGTGGACATGGCCGACGCGGCCGCGGCGGAATCGGTGACATGCAGCCCATGCGGATGCGTCGTCAGCAAACCCAGGGTACCGTCGCGAAACACGATATCCGTGGTGGCAAATGGCTGCTGACGCAGCAGGTTACTCGAATGCTTGCCGAACTCCCATTGCACCGGGGCGGCGCCATCCGCAAACAGGATGATGATGTTCTTCGGTTGCTGGCCCGCGACAGCCGTGGTCGCAGAGTTGGATGCACAGCCCGCGAGTCCGACAATGACAATAAACAGACTCGCCAGAAGGCTGCGCGCGTAGCGGAAAACCGAGTTTCCCATGACGGCTCCTTGTTATTCTGATGCCTTCGTCATCACGACTGCGGCAACATCATAAACGAAAGTTGCAGTCACGATCGGCGGCGCGCCGAACTGCAGCGGTTGCGTGTCGTTCACCCCCGTGGCGCACCCAAGGCGTCAAAGCAACCCGTTGTCTTGATACGGTTAAGGCAACTGCGCCCGCCCCGATAAAGTGACAGACGACCTGGCGGGCTGACAGGCTAGGGCAGCTTGGCGACGAGATCCTGTGCCGCGCGACCGACCACCTTAGGCAGGGACAATGGCTCTTCGCTGGTGGTGTCGTAGGAGTAGTGCAGTTCCTGTGTCGCCTCCCAGGCCACAGTCCCGTCCCTGCTGTCCCAGATCTGGAAAAACAGGCGCACGCGTGCCGATCGCGTCTCGACGATGCGGAATCCCAGCGCGCCGAAACGCTCCTTGGAGGATTGCCCGAAGCTCTGCACCTTGATTTGTGCAACATAGCGCACCCCGGTTACCTTGCCGACCTGCTGCAGAGTTTCGCGCCTGAGCAAACCGGTGTCGCGGTAATCACTGTACATGCGGCTGTAGGCATCGGCGAGTCCGGCCTTGTTGACTGCGCCCAGCGTTTCGGCCAGCGGCACTACGCGCACGGCCTTGCGCTCTTGCTGCAGCACATCGGCGAACACCAGCGCGATCGCCTGCTTCTCCTCTTCCTGCCCGGTCGCCGCGGACGGCGTAACGAACGCGATGCCGTGGGCATCCAGGTCGCCCGGCTTGAGCGAGATTGCACGCTGTTGCAGCGTGGGATAAATCTGCGTGCCGAA
>JBFKCU010000280.1:0-4169 GCA_041620115.1 Burkholderiales bacterium
CAGCAGCGACTCGCGGCCGAACTCGCCGACGGCGAAATAACCTGCACCGCGGATCACCGCCAGCGTCATCATCATTGCTGACAGCGTGCCGCGAAACTGCTCCTTGGTGATGCGGATTGCATCGAGGTGAATCGCGAAGAAGATACTCGCCATGGTGCCGAAAACGGTGCCCACGGCACCGGCGAGAAAGCTCGCCGCCGTCGCGAGGCCGCGCGGAGCATTGAGCCGCAGGGGACTGCGCGTCTGCCACAGTGCGTAAAGACCATAGCCGGTCACCAGCGCGCCCAGGCCGCGGGCCAGCCATGCCTGGTCCAGCACCTTGAACAAATACAGTCCGAGTGCGATGCCCAGTGCGCAGGCCGGCAGGATGCCGACAATGTGCCGCAGTGACACATGCCGCCGGTCCTTGCCGAACAGCGTTGCGGACGACGCAATCGTCAGCAGCGTCCACACCGGCACCAGCAGTTTCATCGGGATCACCAGTGCCAATAAGGGCATCGCGGCAAAACCGCCGAACCCCGTGCTGCCGCGCAGCGCATAGCTCGCGACCAGCACCAGCGCGCAGTAACCGGCCTCCAGCGTGGTCAGCGCAATCATTGCAACACGGTCATTGCGGCTTGTTCAGTTCGATCAGGCGCATGACCTCCGCCGCCGCGCGCTGCGCCTCCTCGCGCGTCAGGTTTTCCGCAGCGACGGCGTCACGCTTGCGGATCGCCGTCAGCATCGCGCGCAGGCCCCTGATGCTTTCTTTCGAGCGGCTGGCCGAGCGCTGCGGATGCGACAGGCCCAGCGCGCGCCAGCGCCAGATGCGTGCATGCAGCGTGCCCAGCATGGAAGACAGCGTTTCACTGCCTGCACCCTCGAACAGCACGTCGTAGAAACGGTTCTTGGTTTCCAGCACTTCCTGTGCCTCACCACGTTCATACGCCCCGACCACCACATCCAGCGCCTGTGCTAGACGCTTCACTTCGGCATCACCAGCGTTGTTGACGAACAAGCGCGCGGCAAGCCCCTCGAGCACCGCGCGTATCGTATAAAGATCCCTGGCTTCGTCGAGCGACAGCGCGCGCACCACCGGACCCTTGTTCGGCACGTTGGCGATCAGGCCTTCGGTTTCGAGCTGGCGCAGGGCCTCACGCACTACGGTGCGCGACACCCCCATCATTTCAGTGAGCGCACGCTCGGTCAGACGCGCGCCCGGCGCCAGCCGCCCGTCGATGATGGAACGCCGTAGCCCGTCGAGCACCTGCAGCCGCAGCGGCGCGGCAAGTTTCTGAATTTCATCGAGTTTCGGAGGGTTCATGCGCGGACCACAAATCCCGGTTGACCAGTCTCGTAATACCGTAATACGATATTACGTAACGTCTCGCCGGGCAAGCAGTTCCCGTGCGCACCATGCACGCCGCCGTGCCGCGGTGTATGTTCATCATCGAAAACCCCGAGGAGCAAGCAGTCATGAGCACCCCCGTCAAAGTCGGCATCGTCGGTCTCGGCCGCTGGGCCAAAGTCCTGACCCGCGCAGCGAAACAGTCCGACAAAGTGCAGATCGTCGCCGGCTACAGCCGCTCGCAGGAAAAACGCGACGCCTTCGCCAAGGAAATGGGTGTGCCCTCGGTGCCCGACATGCAGACCATGCTGTCCAACCCGGAGATCAAGGGTGTGGTGCTGACGGTGCCCAACGAGCAGCACCTGCCGATGGCGGAACTGGTCGCCAAGGCGGGCAAGCACGTGTACACCGAGAAGCCGATTTCGCAGACCCTCGAAGACGGCCTGAAGATCGAAGCGCTGCAGCAGCAGCACGGCATCACGGTCACGGTCGGCCACAGCGCGCGGCTGATGGCCGGCATCCGCATCATCAAGGAGAAAATCGACGCCGGTGAACTCGGCCGCGTCGCCTTCATGGAAGCGAATTTCTCCAACGAGCGCGCGCTCGAACTGACCCCGCAGACCTGGCGCTGGTACAAGGACCGTGCGCCCGGCGGCCCGCTGTCGCAACTGGCAATCCACCAGTTCGACGTGCTGCATATGCTCGGCGGCGAACCGCAGGAAGTCTCGTCGATGGCCTCCAAGCTCTCGCCCGTAGGCGCGGAAGTCGATGACCAGTCGATGTCGCTGGTGCGCTTCAAGGACGGCAAGCTGGGTTACGTTGGTTCGTGCTGGACTTCACCCGGCATTTTCTCGGTGCGCGTATTCGGCGCCAAGGGCCTGATGCATTACGAAATCGATTTCGGTACCTGGGATACTCCTCATTTACTGCACCAAAACTCGGTGCTCTACATCCAGCGCGGCAAGGACGGCTGGGGCAAGCGCGAAGAGATCAAGCTGCCCGAGTCCGACATGTTCCGCGCCGAGCTCGAGGCCTTCGCCGGCAGCTGCCTGTCCGGCAAGCCCAACGAACTCACCGCCCACAACGGCAACGTTGCCGTGGCACTGACCAATGCCGCGCTCAAATCGATCGACCGCAAGGGCGCCTGCGTCAGCATCGAGGAAGTGATGAACGACGCGCGCGCAAAGAACGACGCTAAGCGCGCAGCCTGAACGGAAAGCCGCCATGTCCAACTCACCTTCAACACCAGCCACCCGCTACTTCATTGATCTCACGCAACCCGAGATCGCCGCGCAGTTCAGGAAAAACCCGCTGGTGATCCTGCCCGCGGGTAGCGTCGAGCAGCACGGCCCGCATCTGCCCACCGGCACCGACATCTACGCGGCCAACGTCATCAGCCACGCCGTGGCCGAGCGCATGGACGGACTGGTGCTGCCCGGCGGCCCGCTGGGCGTGACGCCCATGCATATGCCCTTCGAAGGCACGATCACGCTCACGCCCGACACCTACCAGCGCGTGGTGGTCGAGACCTGCGAATCGACCGCGAAACACGGCGCGAAGCGGCTGCTGATCCTCAACTGGCACGAAGGCAACATCCCGTCGCTAGCCATCGCTTCGGAAAAGCTGCATCGCGAAGTCGGCATGAGCGTGATCGTGGTGCAGGCCTGCTATGTCGCCGCCGAACTCTACGGCCACGACTGTGGCGGTCTCACCCACGGCGGTGAGATCGAGGCGCTCGCCGTGCTCGCCTACCAGCCCGAGCTGGTGCACCTCGACCGCATCGAATATTCATCGGACCACTCGCATGGTCGCAAGTGGGACCGCCTGCGCCGCACCCGCAGTTATCAGCCGGTGTTGCGCGACATCAAGACCATTGCCGCCACCGGCTGGTATGGCGCGCCCGAGCACGCCACCGCAGCCAAGGGCCTGAAAATGCTCAACGACATCGCCGACGCGATTGCCAAGGAATGCGGGGAAATCTTCGCGTTGCTCGACGAAGCGCAGGGCGGCACTGCGGAAATCAAGCACCTGAAAATCGCAGGGTAGCCCCGGTATGGCCAAAGTACTCACGCAAGCCGAAGCCAAGAGCATGGGACTGCCCGGCCGCAAGTCGCTGGAAATCGTGTCCGGCGAAAAAGGCTCGCAGGCGGTAACGCTGCGCCTGGTCGAAATTCCGCCGGCACAACCCGGCGAGACGCCGCGCGGCCGGCATTTCCACCAGGGTTTCGAGGAATGCATTTACGTGATGTCCGGCGAGGGCTATACCGAGTCCGACAGCGGCAACCATGCGCTGAAAGCCGGCGACACCATCCTGATTCCGTCGGGCGAGAAACACGCAACCCGCAACACCGGCGCCGAGCCGCTGGTGCTGCTGTGCTTCTTCCCGGTCGCCGACATCTCGAAGCGTACCCAGGAAACTTCAAATTCAAAACCTTAGGCACAGAGGTCACAGAGCACACAGAGAACAGCGAAAAACAACCTGAAATGATGCAAGAATCGGCATCCTCGGGGTTTTCTCTGTGGCCTCTGTGACTCTGTGGCTTAAAAAGGTCTTCTCATGAGCATCGACGTCGTCTGCCTCCGTCCAGAATCCGATTTCACCCGTGTCGGCATCACACCGCCCGCCGCGCTGAAGATCGCCTACCGCGCGCCCGATGACACCGCACTGCCGGCGCTGATGAAACAGGTGCGCGCGGTGGTCATGCCGGCGGTCGGCCCCAAACTGCCGGCGACGCTGTTCGAAGGCACCCATCTCAAAGTGGTGCAGATCACCGGTGCCGGTGTCGATCGGCTCGACGAAGCCGCACTGAAGAAACTCGGCATCCCCGTGGCCAATGTGCCC
>JBFKCU010000281.1:0-4146 GCA_041620115.1 Burkholderiales bacterium
CACGGCGGCGGTCCGGCCTGTTACGCGATGGGCCGGCTCGATCGTAACTGGCACGACCGGCCGGCCACGCGCAGTACGCCGAAACCGCCGAGCGCGTACCAGAAGCAGCTCTATTACGACACCGTCACCGGGGATGAAGCCGCGCTGCGGTTCCTGATCGACCAGGTGGGGGCCGACCGCGTGGTGATGGGCAGCGACTGGCCGTTCGTGCCCTGGCATCCGTCGCCGGTGACCTGGCTGGAAAACCGCGAGTCGCTCAGCGCTGATGAGAAGGAAAAGATTCTGTGGAAGAATCTCGCAGAGCTGCTGGACATCTGCTGAAACCGGGAAGCGCACCGCAAGCGGTTCCGTGAACGGGAACCGCCTGCGCCGCAATCAGCGGATCGTCATGCCCGCTTTCTGTACGACCTCGGTGTATTTGGCGATCTCGCTCTTCAGCAGCCGGTTCAGTTCCTCAGGCGAGCTGACGACGGGATCGAGCGCCTGATTCTTGTAGAACTCACGTACCTCTTTTGTGTCCAGGGCCGACTTGATCTGCGCATGCAGAGTGGCCACGATGTTCTTCGGCGTTTTCGCCGGCACGAACACCGCGTACCACTGGTCGGCTACAAAACCCGGATAGAAGGTGTTCATCGTCGGCAGCTCCGGATTCCAAGCGGTGGGTTTTTCGGTGGTGACGGCCAACGGGCGGATGCGCTTGGCGTTGAGATGGGTCATCAGCGAATTCGGTGTATTGAACAGCATGTCGATCTCACCGGTGGCTAGCCCCAGTGCCGAAGGACCGCCGCCCTTGTATTGGATAATGACGCTTTTGGTTTTGGTGAACTGCTTAAACATTTCCGCCGACAGATGGCTGGTGGTGCCGGGGCTGTTGGCGCCGATGTTCAGGCCGCCCGGGATATTCTTCGCGCGTGCCACTAGTTCCTTGACCGAGGTTGCGGGGACGCTGTTGTGTACCGCAAGCACCAGTGCCGTGTTGCTGACCCAGGTCACCGGATCGAAATCATTGAGTAGATCAAAGCGCATGCTGTTTTTTTGCAACACTGCGTTGAGCGAAATCGAAGCCGTGGTCAGGAGTACCGTGTAACCGTCAGGCGCGGCTTTCGCGACGGCTTCGGCGCCGATCAGGCCGCCGGCGCCGGCGCGGTTCTCGACTAGGATCGGTTGCCCCAGGCCCGCGCGCAGCTTCTCGGCGAGCAGCCGCCCCTGCAGATCGGTGCCGCCGCCGGTGCTGAAGGGCACGATGAAACGTATCGGTTTTTCGGGGTAATTTGCTGCGATGCTGTTTGTGCCGAACACCAGGGTTGCTGCTGCCAGCAGGCTGGTAAGCGGATTCGTACTGTTCATGGCTGCTCCTCGGTTTGGCTTGTGCGTTTTGTAAAGTCGATGCGGTCTGAAGCCACATTCGGGTTCGGGTACTGCCCGCGGAATATTAGAGCATTTCCGGGATGGGTGTTCGTGCCGCAGCGCTGGCGGCGTGTTGGCGCTGTCCCGGTGCCGGACCAGCACGCTGCGCCGGGGCCCCGGCCCCGTCAGCAGCGATTCTCCGGATCAGCCGTGCTTGTGCTTGCCCACCGACCAGCCGTGCTGCGTGATGTGCTTCTCGGCTTTCTCGATCGGATGCTCTTCCAGCGGCGTGGCCATGGTGTCGTTCCAGCGGTTCATGAAGCCGAAATAGGAAATGAGTGCGGTGATCTCGACGATCTGGCCCTCGTTCCAGTGCTTCTTCATCTGCTCGAACAATTCATCGGTGACGTCATTGGGCTGCGATGCTGCGGCGATCGAAAACTCGAGCGCGACGCGCTCCGCATCGCTGAACAGCGGGCTCGTGCGGAACTCCCAGACCTTCTCGAGTTTTTCAGCCGGTATGCCTTGCTGGAGAGACCCCCCAGCGTTGTGCGCCATTCAGTAATGGCAGCCGTGTGTGCGCGCCACCACATAGGCGAGCAGCCGTTTCAGTCCCAGTGACACTTCGCCGTCGGGATCGAACACCGCAGCGGAGAGCCCGCGCAACGCCATCACCAGCTTGGGCTTGCGCTGCATGATCAGCTGGCTGTTGGCCACGTAGTGATTGGCCTTGAGCTGTTTCTCGAACATCTCTTTCAGTTCCGGTGCTGCGCCTATGGGCAGCGGTTCAAGTCGTGCCATAACATTCCTTTGTGAAGATTAATAAAAAACAACAATTGACATTCAACCCGCGCAGTGCTGCCGGCGCGGGTTGAATTGAGGGCTAGGCGGCTACTTTGACGTTCTCGCTGACTTCCACATGGCTCCTGGACTCGCCGGTGGGCTTGAATACAAAGGTCATGTTCTGCGCGCCGAAGGCGCTGCCGATCGCGTGCAGGGTCTGTTTTGCCGATGCTTCGACTTCCGATGCCAGTTTGTTGATCATAGCATTGGCGCGTTCCTTGGCATGGTTGCTCGCTGCCGCAACAAGTTTATTCCGGTCTTCTTCCGTGAAGCCCAGTCCCAGGAAGCCGTTCAGCAGGTCGGGCAGCAGCCACGGCAGCAGCTTGCTGCGCTGTTCATCATAAAACTCGATGTTGCGGATCTTGATCTCATGGAAACAGGGCGGCATGCGCAGGATGTAGGAGCCGACGCCCGCTTCGATGATCTCGAAGTCCCGCGTCCTGAGGTCGTAGCGGAACTCGATCTCGAATTCGAAAATCATCGCCATCTTCTTGCTGGAGTAGATCCACTCAAGGTATTTCCTGCCGAACGCACCCCAGCTGTGATCGAGTTCCGTGACGATTTCCTTTGTATACACCTTGAACACCGACAGGTCCCCGACCGCACGCATGCCCTCAATGGTGGAATGCACCGTCGTGGTGTTCCTTGCTGTTCGGGTACGGCGGAACAGAAAAAATACCGCGATGCCCAGCACCACGAGTGCTGCGACCAGAAATCCGATGATCAGCAGATTGATTGATTCCATCCGGACACTTTACTGTATCCGGGGCACTTGTTCCAAACGGTGTCCGAGGCCGGCAGGACCCGGCAACCGGGGCCGTGGCGCCTGCGGCAATGGCCGGCGCCGGTGCACGGTGGTAAAAAGCTGAATTGGCAGAACGAGAGCGGAGTGCATCATGGCAAATCAGGAAAAGGCATTGATCGTCGGTGCCGGGCGCGGACTGAGCGCGTCGCTGGCGCGGCTGTTCGCCGCCGAGGGCATACAGGTGGCGCTGGCGGCACGCAACGCGAACAAGCTCGCCGGGCTCGCGACGGAGACGGGCGCGCGGGCCTATGCCTGTGATGCTGCCGATCCGGCGTCGGTCAGCGCGCTGTTCGATTCGGTCACAAGAGATATCGGTGCGCCCGGTCTCGTGGTGTACAACGCCAGTAATCGCGGCGGCCGCGGTCCGGTCACCGAACTCGACCCCGCGGCGGTGCGCGACGCGCTGATGATCACGACCTTCGGCGGTTTTCTGGTGGCGCAGGCAGCAGCGAAGCGCATGATTCCCGCGGGCGGCGGCACCATCCTGCTCACCGGCGCTTCGGCCAGCGTCAAGGGTTACCCGAATTCATCCTCCTTCGCGATGGGCAAATTCGGGCTGCGCGGCCTCGCGCAAAGCCTGGCGCGCGAACTGCAGCCGCAGAACATCCATGTCGGCCATTTTGTCATCGATGGCGGCATTGCGCTGCTCGAAGGTGCAGATGAAAGGGCGGCCGCGCGCGGCGTCGACGGCCTGCTCAATCCGGATGCGATTGCGCAGGCCTATCTGCAACTGCATCGCCAGCACCGCAGCGCCTGGACCTGGGAAGTCGAGCTGCGTCCCTGGGTGGAGAAGTTCTAGGGCCGGAGCGGCTGGTCTTTGCGATCCGCTTTATGTGGCCGGTTCTGTTTTTCCGACCGGCAGTATCCCGAGGTGGATCAGCAGCGCGATCATCGCCGCGGTCAGCGCGACGCCACACACCGCGAGCCAGCCGGAATGCGCGAATGCCCAGCTCATCAGGAACGCGCCCAGCGCGTTGCCGCTCCAGACGTGGAGGCCGAAGAGCGTGTTGACGCGCGAGCGCGATTCCGGCGCCGCAAAATTGATCATGGTCTGGTTGGCGACCATCGCCGTGCGCAGGCCGCAATCAAGCAGGATGGCCCCGATGACCACCGCGATCACCGTCCACAAGCCGAAACCCATCACGATCCAC
>JBFKCU010000282.1:0-4141 GCA_041620115.1 Burkholderiales bacterium
GCGTCAGCGCCAGCGCGACATAAAAGCTGACTGCGGCATACGCGGCCAGCACCGTGATATTGAGCAGCCACGAGGGCGGTACTTCGCCGGCGACCAGCGGCCGGGCGAGGCTCACCGCGTGGGTCAGCGGCAGCAGCTGCGCAAAACCCTGCATTGCGGCGGGCAGCTGGTCGAGCGGAAAGAACACGCCGCAGAGCAGCATCATCGGTGTTACGCACAGCGTGAAGTAGTACATGAAAAAATCGTAGTTCGGCGACAGCGCGGTCATGATCAGGCCCAGCGCGGCGAATGACAGGCCGGTGAGGAAGACCAGCGGGATTACCGCCAGCGCCAGCGGCGACGGCACCAGCCCGAGCACGGTGGCGACGATCAGCACGGCGCAGCCGGAGAGGAAGCTCTTGCTTGCGGCCCATACCAGTTCGCCGAGCATGACGTCATCGAGTGTGAGCGGCGCATTAAGGATCGCATCCCAGGTTTTCTGCACATGCATGCGCGAGAAGCCCGAATACATGGCTTCGAACGAGGCGCTCATCATGGTGCTCGAGCAGACGATGCCGGCGGCAAGAAAGCCGATGTACGACATGCCGCCGACGTCTTCGAGCATGCGGCCGAGGCCGTAACCGAGGCCGAACATGTAGAGCAGCGGGTCGGCGAGGTTGCCCAGCATCGACGGCACCGCCAGCCGCCGCCATACCAGCAGGTTGCGCCGCCACACGTGCACGAAGCGCAGGCTGAATTGCGGGAGTGTCCAGTGCTTGGCGGTCATTTGAGCGTCCTGCCGGCGGCCGCGGGAACCGCAACTTGCGCGGTTAACGGTCGCTCGTTTGAGGGCTGGGGGGCGAGTGCGCTTGCTCGCCCTGCTCGCCACGCGCCCGCCAGTCGATTCATATTCATGCCCTAGTCCCTCAACTCGCGGCCGGTGAGCTTGAGGAACACGTCCTCGAGGCTGGCGCGGCGGTGCAGGTAGCGCAGGTCGCTCCGGCCGTCGAGGTCGGCAATCAGCGGCGCGGGGTCGTGGGTGTAGCAGAAAATGGTCTCGCCGGTGATTTCACAGCGTTCGGCATGGCTGCGGCCGAAACGTTCCGCCCAGTCCGGCGCGATTTCGCCGTAGACCTCGACCACCTGCGGTTCGATGTGCTGCGCGATCAGCGCGCGCGGTCCGCCTTCGGCGATGATGCGCCCGTGATCCATGATCGCGACGCGGCCGCACAGCCGTTCGGCCTCTTCCATGAAATGCGTGGTCAGCAGCAGCGTCTTGCCGCGCTTGAGCAGCTGGCGCAGCCGTTCCCAGATCACGTGGCGCGCCTGCGGGTCGAGGCCGGTGGTGGGTTCATCCAGGAAAATCAGTTCCGGATCGTTGATCAGCGCGCGTGCCAGTGTCAGCCGCCGCTTCATGCCGCCGGACAGGGTCTGGATGCGGGTGTCGGCGCGGCTCGCCAGTCCGGCGAAGTCGAGCAGGTCGGGGATGCGCGCGTGCAGCTCGTGGTCGGAGGTGCCGAAGTAGCGGCCGAAGATCAGCAGGTTTTCGCGAATGGTGAAATCCGGATCGAGGTTGTCGAACTGCGGCACCACGCCGATGCGCAGCCGCGCCTCGCGCGCCTGCTGTGGCACGGGTTTGCCGAGCACGCGGATCTCACCCCCGTCCGGATCGGTCAGACCCAGGCACAGCCGCAGCGTCGTGGTCTTGCCCGCGCCGTTGGGGCCGAGCAGGCCGAAACATTCGCCGGGGGTCAGCGCAAAATCGAGCCCGCAGACGACTTCATGCGCGCCGTAGAACTTGCGCAGTCCCGAAGCGGTCAGCGGTGCGTTCACGCGCAGTGCCGCTGCACGATGCGCGCGAGGATGTGCAGCCGTCCGTGGAAAAAATGTTCGCCCCCGGGCACCACCACCAGCGGCAGGTCCTGCGGCCGTGCCCAGTTCATGACATCGGCCAGCGGCACCACGTCGTCGAGTTCGCCGTGGATGATCAGCGTGTCCGCGGGCACGGTGGCCGCAGGAAAGCGGTTGACCGCGGGGCCGACGAGGATCATGCGCTCGGCGGCCAGTGACTGCGCGACGCGCGTCTGCACGAAAGCGCCGAAAGAGAATCCGGCCAGCAGCAGGGGCAGACCGTCGTAACGTGCGGTCACATGAGCGGCCACTGCGAGCAGGTCGTCGGTTTCGCCGTTGCCCTGATCAAAGCCGCCGGCGCTGGCGCCGACGCCGCGAAAATTGGGGCGCACCGCGACGTAGCCCAGCCCGAACAGGGTCTTGGCCAGCGTGGTGACCACCTTGTTGTCCTTGGTGCCGCCCTGCACCGGATTGGGGTGGGCGATCAGCGCGATGCCGCGCCGCGGCTCGCCGGGATCATTGAGGTCGGTTTCGAGATTGCCGGCAGGGCCGGCGATCATCAGTCGCTCCAGTGATGACGGCGACATCGGGTGGGATTCGGATTTGGACATCGGCTAAACGCTAATCAACAGAGTATCAATTGCAGCACCCCCGCGCCGCGGGAAAACCGGCCTCCCGTGATTGCCGCGGTTCAGCTGCAATTCAGATTTTCAACCGCTCGACGACGCGGCCATGCTGCAGGTGCTCATGGACGATTTCATCGATGTCTTCACGGTCAACATAGGTGTACCAGACCTCTTCCGGATAGACCACCAGCACCGGGCCTTCGTCGCAGCGATCAAGGCAGCCGGCCTGGTTGATGCGCACTTTGCCGGCGCCGGAAAGCTTCAATTCCTTGATTTTCTGCTTGGCGTAGTCGCGCATGTCCTGGGCGCCGTGTGCGCAACAGCATTTCGCGCCGTTGTCGCGCTGGTTGCAGCAGAAAAACACGTGGTGTTTGTAGTAGCTCATGAGGAGGGCACAGTTGGCGCAGCCCAGATTATAACCGGCGTGCTGCGATCTCAGCGGCGCGAGTATTTTCGTGCCGAGCCCCGCGACAATGCCACCGGGTACTTGCGGGCGTTGATTTTCATCTTGCGTTGCGCGGCCTGCAGCGGATCGATGTCCAGCACGTCGGTCAGGCGCAGCAGATAGAGCAGCACGTCGGCGACTTCTTCCTCGATCGCGCGCCGGTCGCGGGCCGTGAGCTTGGCGCTTTGTTCCGCGGTCAGCCACTGGAAGCATTCGAGCAGCTCCGCAGCCTCGACACTGAGTGCCATCGCCAGGTTCTTGGGGGTGTGGAACTGCTGCCAGTCGCGGGCTGCGGCAAAGCGGCGCAGCTCGTTGCGCAGGCTGGTGAGGGTGGTGCGGGCGGTGTCGCGGGTCATCGGGGATTTCCGTTGTTGATCAATGGTAGACGCGGTGGCGCCCGGGCAGGCTGAAGAGCAGGACCAGCACGGTCAGAAACGGCCAGATGTCGGACAATGCATGAGTCATGCTGGAGAAACTGAGAAAGTGGCTGATGCGACCGCTCAGCAGATACGCCGGCGCCGGACGGTATGGATTATCGGGAATGATGTTCACCAGCATGACCGCGGCGAGCAGCGCCAGCAGCGCTACTGCTGCGCGGCCGCGGTGCGGCAACCGGGTCAGTATCAGCAACAACACCAATGCGGTAGCGAGACCGATGCCCAGCCCCGGCGTCAGCCAGCTCCAGGGGCTGGGCGCGCGCAGGAGCAGCAGCACGGCGGCGGTCTTGAGTGCGCCGGCGCTGCCGAGGATCAGTGTGAGTGCGCGCCAGTAACCCCAGCCGACCTCGCGCGCGGCGCTGGCCAGCAGCAAACCCAGGGCGACGACATTGAGCATCACCACGCCCGCTTCCATCAGCAGATAGGTGCGCGGCGTGTAGGCGAAAAACGCGGTCAGCCCCAGGCCTTCGCGCAGGTCGCCGTTACCGAGAGTTATGGGCGGCAGATACAGTTGCGTGATCAGCCACAGCCCGACCAGCACCAGTGCCGCATCGCCGCGAGGCCCCTCGATGAATCCGCGGCTGCGGAGTTGCACGACTTCGTGGCCGAGCCGCTGCTGCGGAGAAAACAGCGGCGCGATCAGCGTGCCGAGCACGGCGCCGCCGCTGTTGACCAGCAAATCGACATGCGAGGCAAAACGCGCAGGCAGATACTGCTGGGCCGCCTCCAGCGTAAAACTGAGCGCAGTGCAGGCAATGACGGACAGCGCCACTGCAGTACGCATGCTCCAGCGGGCACACAGC
>JBFKCU010000283.1:0-4134 GCA_041620115.1 Burkholderiales bacterium
GGTCCAGGAACTGCGCAAATGCCCTGCTGTCCGTGCCGTCGTAATGCACGGCATCCATGCCTGTCGGCAGCAAGTGTGCATAGGCGGTTTCACAGAAGAGCAGTTTTGCACCGGCGTCGGAGACGATGTAGCTGACCGTTTCGGCGGCCAGCTTGATGTTGATCGGTACCGGCACGACACCGGCGCGCATCGCGCCCAGGAGCGTTGTGACGAATTCCACGCGATTAAGCGACAAAATGCCAATGCGGTCGCCCGCCTGCAGCCCTTTGCGCAAGAGACCGCGCGCAACGGCGTTGGCGGCGGCGTCCAGGTTATTGAAACCGTGTTCACGCGGCGATGCGGGCTCGCGCAGATCAACCAGCGCCGTGCGCCCGAGCTGCGCATGCGCCGTGAAGGGGGCGCCGAGGTTGCCGGGATAGCCCCGGGGTTCGGGAGGAGTGTCGTGCATCCTGTTTCGCTCAGGGCGTGATGATGACCTTGCCGAAGACCTCGCGGTCCTCGATCAGCTTCAGTCCTTCTGCGGCGCGTTCCAGCGGCAGCACTTCATCCACGACCGGCTTGATCTTGCCCTGCTCGATGAGGTCCATCAGCGCCTTGAGGTTGTCGTCATAGAAGCTGTTGGAGCCGATGATGTTCAGCTCGAAGCTCCAGACGTAGCGCAGGTCTTCCTTGGGATCGTAGCCTGCGGTGGCGCCGCACACCAGGATCTTGCCGCCGCGCTTCACGCATTTCAGGGTCGGGCCCCAGGTGTCGCCGCCGGTGAAGTTGATGACGACATCGACGCCGCCTTCGTAATTGCGCCGCTGCGGCTTGCCGAACTTCTCGATCGCCCACTTGGAGAAATCCGTATTCTTGTAGTTGATCACGTGATCGGCGCCCAGGTCCTGCAGGCGTTTGATCTTGTCTTCGCTGGAAGCGCAGGCGATGACTTCGGCGCCGAGCATCTTGGCCAGCAGCACGCAGCCGGTACCGACGCCGCCGCTGGCGCCCAGCACCAGGACCTTGTCGCCCTTCTTGATGGTGTTGTGGGTGATGATCATGCGGTGCGCGGTTCCATATGCAACCGGCAGCGATGCGGCCTGCTCGAATGTCACGCCGTCAGGCATGCGGATCAGCTGATCGGCCGCGACCAGGCATTTTTCCGCGAGGCCGCCGTGCATCATTTCACCCATCAGCCCCTTCTTCTTGTTCAGCGGGTTGACCAGCACGCGATCGCCTTTCTTCCAACCGGATACGCCGCCGCCCACCTCAAGGATCTCACCGGCGAGGTCGAGGCCGATGATCATCGGAAACGGCACCTTGATGCCGGGCATGCCGCGCACGGTGAATACGTCGTGATAGTTGAACGACGTGGCCTTCACGCGAATCACCACGTGGGCGTCGCAGACAACCGGATCCGGAAAATCCGTGACGTATTCCAGTTTGTCGAGGCCGCCGTGTTCGCTGAGCACTACTGCTTTCATGTTGTATCTCCGTTGGTGAATTTGATTGATCCGCGCTGACGCGTGGGATGATTGACTGAAAAAGGACCGGTTGCTGCAATTCTCCCCGCGCCGCTGCTAGCCCAGAATGCGGTTGACGTCGGTTGCCACGCGCGCGCCGCCAACGCCATAAACATGGATGCTCACTGCAACGTCGGTGGCGGTGTTGGCGATCTGGTGTGCGCCATCAAGGCTGGCATCGAAGCTGAGGGCGCCGCTTCTCCGGACCAGCGTTTTCAGGGGGCGGGGTCTGCCGCCGCGAAGATCGACGTCATAGTACGTTTCGGCGACCTCGCCACTGTAAATGGCAACCCCGCACCAGGTGTGATGTCCATGTATCGGGCTCTGCTGACCGCTGCCCCATGCGATGGCGACCACGGTATAACGATCCAGCGGATCGGCGTGGAGCACATGCCGGGTGTAGCGATCATGGCTGGGGCGCTGCTGCTCGGCACTGATCCAGTTTCGGGCGGCAACGGCTTCTGCCAGCGCCGCAGTGACCGCGTGCGGCAGCGTTTCCGCCGGCGCGCTCACCGCAGCATCCAGCCGGTGAACCAGCTGCTGCAGGGCGGCCGTCATGATTGACTCTCCGCAACAATGGCGAAATTCATGATGGAGCTGCTCTTGAGGATGGCCTTGAGCACCATGTCGCGTGCCGCTTCGATCTGTTCCTGGCAGATGCGTTCGGCGGTTGCGCCGTCGCCGCGCACGAGGGCGCGCACCAGTGTCCGGTGTTCGTGTTGCATTTCCTGCGTACGATCGCGAGAACCAAGTCCCAGATGCAGCAACCGGGTCATCTCGTCCAGCAACTGTTCGATTGCGTGGGTGAGCCGCTGATTCCCGGCGGCCTGGGCAATCGTCACATGAAAGGATTTGTTGGCTTCAAGAAAGCGGGTGATGCTTTTCGGTTCTGCCGCCTGGTAGCCCGCCCGGCAGATCTCATCCAGCACGCGCAGGCGCTTGATGTCGACACGCCCGGCGGCGAGGCGCGCTGCCGGCGGTTCGAGCATCAGCCTGAGCGCGAATACATCATGAATGTCCTGCAGCGTCACCGGAGTCACCATGTAGCCGCGCCGCGGGATGGCGCGGACCAGACCGTCATGCGCCAGCCGCGACAGGGCCATGCGCACCGGCGCCTTGCCGAGCTTGTACTGGGCACACAGCTGGGCTTCCGAGATTTCCGCGCCGGGGAAGAAAATGCAGCCGATGATGTCCTGCTTGATTCGTTCGTAGGCGCGGTCGCTGAGCAGCGGGATGGGTTTGGCGGTTCCGGTCGGGCTCATTTCCGTGAAATTTTAGATGTCTATTCCTGACATGTCAACGTATGAACTGTGCTTTGCGGCGGTCACGCGCGATGCCGGAACGCCCGCGACCGCATGGTGAAAGTTTGGCTTGCGCCTCACCGTTGCAGCCCAGACAATGCGGCTACTCCTTTCTTATCCTTGCTGATTTCTCCGCGTACAACATTGTCGTGAACAAAGCCGTTGCCATGCCAGGCCCGTGGGTGGTTGTGACCATTGCCACCTTCGCGCAGATGATTGTGGCGATGTCGAATATCCTGCTGCCGACCATAGCGCCCAAACTTGCCGAGTCCCTCGGCGTGAGTCCGATTCTGATCGGCTATCAAGTGAGCCTGACCTTCGGGGTTGCGACCCTGGCGACGATGTTCGGCGGCAAGGCGGTATTGCGCTTCGGTGCGGCACGCACGACGCAGCTCGCCATCCTTTGTTGCGGCGCAGGCCTGGCCTTTTTTTCGTTTCCATATGTTGGCGCCATTGCCCTGGGATCGGCCTTCGTCGGCACGGGCATGGGCATGATCAATCCGGCGGCGGCGCACCTGCTGGTGTCGTATACGCCGGCCGAGCGACGCAATATCATGTTTTCAATCAAGCAGACCGGTGTGCCCGTCGGCGGTGTAATCACCGCGCTGACGGCACCGGCGATTGCAGTGCACTTCGGTTTTCGCTGGTCGCTGGTGATGGTGGGGGTGATGATCGTCACTCTGGTACTGGTCACGCAGCGTTATCGCGACCGGTGGGATCATGATCGCGGCGGTGCCGATCACGGCAAGCAGGCCGCATTCGGCGGCGTGCCGCTGGTATGGCGTGAGCCGGGGTTGCGCTGGATCTCGCTGGTGGCCATGATCTACTCCGGCATCCAGCGCTGCGTGCTCAGTTTTACCGTGGTCTATCTGGTAGCGGAGGGCGAGTTCGGGCTGGTCGAAGCGGGCGTGATGCTGTCGATTGTGCAGGTTGGCGGTTCGGCGTCGCGCGTGTGCTGGGGTTGGCTAGCGGACCGGCTGGGCAGCAGCCTGAGCGTGTTGCTGATCATCTGCCTGATCACCATCGGTTCGACCCTGGCCTTGGTATTCTTTCAGGCATCATGGCATAAGCCAATGATTTATATGCTATTTTTCATAATAGGCGCGGCGGCTGTGGGCTGGAACGGTGTGTTTCATGCGGAGGCGGCACGCCTCAGTCCGCCGGGCATGGCCAGCGTGGTCGCCGCCGGCACCACGTTTTTTGTTTTTGCCGGCGTGCTCGTCGGTCCGGCCGCATTTGCTGCCGCATACGGCGCCATCGGCAGTTACAGCAGGACCTTCCTGCTGGTCACGCTTTCTGCCGTGGTCGCACTGGTCCTGTTGCTGCTGGCA
>JBFKCU010000284.1:0-4131 GCA_041620115.1 Burkholderiales bacterium
GCAGTTCAATCCGGTCAACTTCGAAGTGCACGATCTCTCCACGTTACCGGACCAGCGCGGCGAGCACACCATGACGGCACGGCTGCCGGGCGGCGGTCGTCTGCAGTGGCACGGCAAGATCACCCTTGCGCCTATCGACTCCAGCGGTTCGATCGCGCTCAAGAACGCAAAGCTGGCGACGCTGTGGCGCTTCGTGCAGGATGATCTCGCCATTGCCGAGCCTGCCGGGTCATACGACCTCGGTCTGCGCTACCGCATACGCAGCGACCGTGGCGGCTTTGCGGTACAGGCAAGTGACCTGTCTTTGCGGCTGAAGGATGTCGCGCTGACACAGCCGCAAGGCGGTGCACAACTGGGCCGCCTCGCCACGCTGGCTCTGCTCGATGGCAACCTGGATCTGCGGAAGCGCACGCTGGCATTCAAGGAGGTCAGCGTGGGCAAAGGCGAGATCAACGTCACGCTCGATCAGGACGGTACGCCTGATTGGGCCAAACTGTTAAAAAACCGCGCGCCGGCCGGGGAAGGCCCCGCAACCCCCGCGCCGGCCTGGCAAATCACGTTACCCAGCATCAGTATCGGTCCGCTGGCGCTGTCGATGACCGACCGCAGCCGTGTCCGGCCGCTGCAGCTTGCCATTGCGAGTGCCGAAGCGGGTTTCGGTATAACGGCAACGACCGGTGCCGAAGCACAGGTAATCCTCAGCAACGGCGCCCTCAAGCTCGGCGATCTGGGTTTGCGCTCGGGTGACAACCCGGAGCCGCTGATCACATTGGGTGCCGCAGAGCTGACCAATGGCGCGTACGATGTCCAAAAGAAAGCCGCGCGCGCCGACCTCGTGCAGCTCTCTGGCGGAAGATTGCGCATCGACCGCGACGCCGACGGCAAGATATCGCTGCTCGATGCCTTCGCCGCACTGCGCGAAAAGCCTGCGGCGGAGGCCGGCATCAACCTCGCCCTGGGACGCCTGGAGCTCACCGATTACGCGGTGATGCTGAGCGATGGCTCGTACACGCCCGCGGCCGCCTATGATCTGGAGAAAGTGCGCGCCAAAGCGGAAAAAATAACGCTGCCGTTCACCGGTGCGATACCGGTGGAACTGGCTTTCACGGTCAAACAGGGCGGTTCAGTGCAGGCCAATGGCACCATTGACGGACAGGGCAAGTCGGCTGATGTGCGCCTGGAAGCGACCGACATTGCACTGTCACCTTTAGACGGCGTGCTCCGGCATTACAGCGGACTTACGCTCGCCACGGGCAAGGCCGGTGGCAGCGGGCGCGTGCTCTGGAACGGGAAGGGCAATCGTCCGACGACCCGGTTTTCAGGTGCGGCCGCACTCACCGCCATCGAACTGAACGCGAGCGCATCGGGAGAACGCCTGATCACCTGGCAAAGCCTGTCTGGCAAGCAGATCGAATTTGATTCGGCCGCCAACCGGTTCACGGTCGCCCAGTTAGATCTCGCGCGCCCTTATGCAAAACTGGTCATCAACAAGAATCGCTCAACCAATCTCTCCGCAGCCATGCGCGGGCGCAAGGCCACGACGGCCGCACCGGCCGCAGCGACCACAGCCACGTCGCCGCTGACCATCCGCCTGGACCGCCTCGGTGTTGAGCGCGGCGCCATGGACTTCTCCGACCTCAGTCTCGTGCTGCCTTTTGCCACCCACATCCAGGCGCTGAACGGATCCGTCAGCGGGCTGTCATCGGCGCCGGAATCCCGCGCCAGCCTCAAATTCGAAGGGCGCGTAGCGGAGTTCGGGCTTGCGCGCGCTGAAGGCACGCTGCAGCCGTTTGCCCCCAAAGCCTTCACGGATGTTGAGGTGAGCTTCAGGAATGTGGCGCTGCCGCCGCTCAGCCCCTATACCGCAACGTTCGCCGGGCGCACCATCGCTGCGGGAAAACTCTCGCTGCAGCTGGAATACAAGCTCGACAATGGCCGACTGGCCGGCGACAACAGGCTGTTGCTGGAGCAGCTCACGCTGGGTGAGCGCGTTGAAAGTCCCACGGCGCTGGATCTGCCGCTGGATCTGGCGGTTGCGTTGCTCACCGACAGCGCGGGCAATATCAATCTGACCGTGCCGGTGTCGGGTGACGTTGACAAGCCCGAGTTCAGTTACGGGCAGGTGATTTCACAGGCCATCGGAGCATCGATCACCGGCATCGTCACCGCGCCGTTCCGGGCCCTGGCCGCGATTTTCGGCGGCAACGCGCAAGAGCTGAGCGACATTGTGTTTGATCCCGGCAGCACGCGCATCCTGCCCACTGAATACGAGAAAATGCGCCGTGTTGCCGAAGGCATGCGGGAGCGCCCTCAGCTCAAGCTGATGGTGCAGGGGTTGTATCACCGGGAACGCGACGGCGAGGCCTTACGCGCGCAGGCGGTGCGCGCGGCCCTCGCCGTCCGTGAAGGATTGACGCTGAGCCAGCGCGAAGACCCGGGACCGGTGGGTTTCGCCAATGCGAGGACACAACGCGCCATTGAAGTCCTGTTTGACGAAAAAAACGGTGGCGATGCCGTGGCTCCCTTTGTCGCCGCGTTCCGCAAGAATGCAGGCCGCGAGGTAAAGCGGGTGAATGCGCTGCTGGCGGTCACCGGCGAGGGTGGTGGCGACCCCGCATTGTACGAGGCCATGTATCAGGAACTGATCACGCGGGAGACGCTGTCTGCGACCGCGCTGGCGGACCTCGCCCGCAATCGCGCCACCGCAATCAGCAACGCGCTGGTCAACCGTTTTAAGTTTGAGCCGGCCCGGCTGGGAGATCACCCGGTCGCCGCTACTGATGACGTCACCGACAAGGGCGTGCCGGCAAAACTGTCATTTGCGCCGCTGCAATAAGTATCGCGAGAATGAACCCGCCCGCTGAGAGCCCGCGGGAAGTTGATCCCGGGAGTCGGTTGAACCAATTGCTAACGAAGCGTCAATCCGTCTTGCAACCGGCATCAGGCGGTAGCTGGCGCAACGGCGTCCGTAGCGTCAGCAGCATCGCCTTGGTCATGCGCACCCGGTCAAATCGCAGCAGCGCGGGCATGACCGGTGCAATGTGATCGAGTCCCGTGACCTGCACAAAATCCATGCCCGGCAGCACCGTGGCCTCCAGCGGCACCAGGCCGTCATTGCGGATGCCGTCGCGCCACATCAGTTCGTACGGGATTTTCAGCGTCGTCTCCGCCTGCCCGCCCGCCGCGCCATCGAGCGCGCTGCCGAATGCAACCGCGGGTACTTCGCGCACCACGGCGTCGATCGCTGTCTGATGGTTACGGTAGTACGCGCCCGCTGCGGCGGTGGTCAGACTCTGTGCCGATTCCCTGGACCCGCCAAGAACACCGAGCACGATGCTGGTAAGCAACGGACTGAGCCGCGCGTCATCGAGCAACATGTCGGCCACCGGCGATCCAAAGAAAACCCCCTGCAGCGAGATCCAGCCTGAAACCTTCTTGCGCAACAGCGAGTCCGCGCGTAACGCCTCGATTACATCAACCGAGCCCTTGCTGTGCGAAATCAGAATAACCGGCCTCGTGGAGGCGCGGATGGCGGCAGCAATGATCGGGGCGTTCACCGCCATGCCTTGTCTGGACATGACCGCAACCCGTTGGTGATCGACGCTGATCGAAGCCAGCCAACGCGACTGATCTGCAAAGTACGCAGGGTCGATATCGCTGAAATAACCGGGCACCAGCAGCACCTTGTACCGGCGCAGCGCCGCAATCTGCGCAGCACCGAACGCGCAGTCGCTGCGAAACGCATTGAGGTAAACGCGCGTCATATCGACGCCACCCGCAGCGCGCGCGGGGCCCGATAGCAGGAGCGCAAAAAAAATGATCGATATCGTGCGCGCGTGGAACATGGGCGCTTATAGCATACGCATGTCGCGTTGACACCAGGGCTCTAAAGCGCAGCCCAAGGCTGGCGCATGCGCGGTTGAAAAAATCACTGCATGGTCAATTGTCAACCCTGGCGCTACTCGCTCGTCATGGCCTGGATTACATCAATCCGCTGCGGCGAATGCGCTGCCAGCGCGCAGGAATTCCTCGATCTGTCCGGCGGTGTATCCGATCTCAGCCAGTACCTCGCGCGTATGTTGGCCTTTTGCCGGCGCGGGCCGCTCGGCGGCAAAGAACTTGCCGTCATAA
>JBFKCU010000285.1:0-4126 GCA_041620115.1 Burkholderiales bacterium
ACGCGCTGTCCGACAGCGGCTCGCGACCCGTCAGCCAGAGCACGTCCAGGCCCAGCTGGCGGAGGATGAACGCCATTTCGGTACCTACGGCGCCCGATCCCAGCACGGCAACGCGCCGGCCGGCCGGCGGCGGCGCATCGAACAGATCGTCAGTCGTAATGACGCGGCCCGGCACAGACTGCAACTGTGGCGGCAACCACGGCCGCGATCCGGTGGCAACGATGATATGGCCCGCCGAAATTGTCTCAGTACCCACATGCAGCAGGCCCCGCCCGCCGCAACGCGCAGCACCCTCGATTGTTGTTACGCCCAGGCGATCGAGATAATCGACATAACTCGCACGCACCGTCGTGACGACCTGCCGCTGATGCTGCCAGGCCTGCTGCAGATCGGGATGCACCGAACCGGTGAGGCCGCGCGCCGCGTAGTCACGGCTGTCGGTTACGATACAGGCCGTATGGTACCAGTCCTTCTTCGGCACGCAGCCGCGATTGAGGCAGGTGCCGCCCCAGGTGTGTTTTTCGATCAGCACCACCTTGAGTCCGCGCAGTGCGGCCAATACGGCGGCACGATACCCGCCGGGACCGGAGCCGATGACGGCAATATCGAAGGATGGCATCTGCGCAGGCCCCTAGACCAGGAACAGCGTCGCCAGGCCGAGGAAAATGAAAAACCCGCCGCTGTCGGTAATCGCGGTGATCATGACACTGGAGCCGATCGCCGGATCACGGCCGATTTTCTGCATCGTCAACGGAATCGCCACGCCCATCACCGCCGCCAGCAGCAGATTGAGCACCATCGCACCCGTCATTACCAGCCCAAGCTGCCAGCTGTGATAAATCAGGAAGGCGAACAGCCCCACCACGCTGCCCCAGATCATGCCGTTCAGTGCCGACACGCCAAGTTCCTTGAACAGCAGCTTGCGCGCGCTGTCGCGTGTGATCTGGCCCAGCGCCAGGGCGCGCACGATCATGGTCGTGGTCTGATTGCCGGAATTGCCGCCGATCCCGGCAATGATGGGCATCAGCGCAGCCAGCGCCACCAGTTGCGCGATCGAATTCTCGAAAATACCGATGACGCGTGACGCGATAAACGCGGTGACCAGATTGATCGCCAGCCAGGCCCAGCGGTTGCGCACACTTTTCCACACCGACGCAAAAAGATCCTCCTCCTCCTGCAGACCGCCCGCCGACAGGATTTCCTTCTCCTTCGCTTCCTGGATGTAATCGACCACCGTGTCGATGGTCATCCGCCCGACCATGCGGCCCACCCCGTCGACCACGGGTGCCGAAACCAGGTCATAACGCTCGAACGCACTGGCCGCCTCGCGCGCATCCTGCTCGGGATTGAAACTGGCGAAATCGCGGTCCATCACGGCACCGACCAGCGACTCGACATCGCTCACCAGCAGCCGGTTCACCGGCAGCAGGCCCTGCAGTTTCTCGTCGCGATCAACGACAAACAACTGATCGGTGTGATCGGGAAGCTCCGTGAGCCGGCGCAGATAGCGCAGCACCACCTCCAGCGTGACGTCTTCACGCACTTCGATCATGTCGAAATCCATCAGTGCACCGACCGTATCCTCCGGATACGACATCGCGGCGCGCAACTGCTCGCGCTCCTCGGTCGACAGCGACTTGAAGACATCGATGATGACCTCGCGCGGCAGATCGGGCGCAAGGTCGGCGATTTCGTCGGTATCGAGCTGGCCGGTGGCAGCGACCAGTTCGTGCTCGTCCATGTGCGCGATCAGCGACTCGCGTACGGCGTCCGAGGCCTCCAGCAGGATATCGCCATCGCGCTCGGCCTTGACCAGGTCCCAGACCACCAACCGCTGGTCCAGCGGCAGGGCCTCCAGAATGTCGGCGATGTCAGCGGGATGCAGATTGTCGAGCAGCTGCTGCAGCGCGTTCAGGTGCTGCCGGTGCACCAGCGTCTCGACCAGCTCATGACGCGGCCCCTCCTGACGGTGCACGAGGTTCTCGACCAGTTCATGGCGATGCAGCAGCTCCAGGACCTGATTGAGCTGGTCCTGCGTGCTGGAACGGGTGTTTTTGGATTCAGTCATGGTCACAGGGCAGACAGTCAGCGCTCATCGCCGCAGGCGGCGCCGTGGTTCATTTTATGAATATCGATGTGGGCTGTCTAAGCATTTCTCATCTGCAATCACGGCAACATCACCACCGGATGGTGTGCGATGACGGCCCGATCGCACCCGGACGACCATACACCGTCGCGCGCTGTGTCGTTTATTCAATGACCACGCTTCAGTCCGGCAGCCGTCACGTATATCATTGGCGCCCATGCGCCTGTTCATTTCGTTCGCCTGAACCGTGTCTCTCGCCGCAACCCGCAAGCTGAAGCAGGCGCAGGAGCGTCTGCAGCAGGGCGACGCCGCCGGTGCCGCACACCTGTGCGACGAAGTGCTCAGCAGGACCCCCGGCAATGCCGAGGCTCTGTGCCTGCGCGGCATCGTCCATCTGATGACGGGCGCAATCCGGGAATCGGTGCCGTTGCTGCAACAGGCGGTTTCCACGCTGCCGGATTACGGCCTCGCGCTGGAACATCTCGGCCTGGCGCACCTGTTGCTGGGCGCACCGGTCGCTGCCGAAGCACCACTGCGCACCGCCACGGCATTGCCCGGTGCCCCTGCTTCGGCCCACATGCGCCTGGGTCTGGCCTTGCTGTACCAAGGTAACAGCGACGCTGCAGTGAAGCCACTGCAGCGTGCCGTCAAGCTGGCACCGGATGATCCCGATAGCCAACTCAATCTCGGACAGGCCCTGGCCGGCACGGGTGACACCGCCGGCGCCCGCAGCGCGTTCGAGCAGGCTATGCGGCTGGATCCGGCGCGTACCGACGCATTGTTCAATCTTGGCGTCATCGAGATGGAACGGGATCCGGAAGCTGCGGCACAGTGGTTCAAACGCGTCATTGCAAAGGATGCGCGTAACGCCGATGCCCACGTCAACCTCGGCATCATCAGCCAGAAACAACAGCACTGGGAAGCGGCGATTGCCTCCTTTCAGCGCGCACTGGAGCTCAATCCGGCATTGACTGCCGCCCGCAACAATCTGGGGCATACCTACGCGCTGCAGAACCGGCTCGATCAGGCGCGCGAACAATTCCTCAAGGCTCTGTCGATTAATCCCGGGATGCTCGAGGCCCACGAAGGCCTTGCCGCCGTAAGCCGCAAACTCGGTCGCCTCACGGAGTGCATCACCCACCTGCGCAAGATGATCGACCTGGGCGCCGGCAGCAGCGCCATCTGGGCCAGCCTTGCTGACGCGCTGTTACAAAGTGGCGAACTCGATGAAGCCGAAGCGGCGGCGACACGCGCGCAGGAACTGGACGGCGATGCGGTCGGCCCCTATTCGGTACTGGCACTGGTCCATATCGTCCGCAAAGCCCCCGACCGCGCCATTGAAGTGCTGGACGCCGGGTTTCGCCGCACCGGCGCCGGCGGACTGCTGGGCATGCTCTCGCACCAGTTGCAGCGCACCTGCGACTGGCCGCGATGGCGCGAAGCCTGGCGGGAAATGGCTGCGCGATTGGACCGCGACGCCGACCTCGGCAGCCCGTTCTGGCTGCTGACCGCACCGACCACGGCAGAACAGCAGCTCGATTACACGCGCCGCTGGGCCCACGCACAGTTCGGCACCGGCATCGCTGTGCCCGCCCCTGAGAAGAAAGATGGGTCTCGCGCGCATCAACGTGTGCGCATCGGCTACCTGTCCTCCGACCTGCATGATCATGCAACGGCGCATTTGTTTGCCGGCGTGCTCGAACGGCACGATCGCGAACGCTTTGAAATATTTGTCTACTCCTACGGCCCGGAGGACGGCAGTGCGATGCGCGAACGCATCAAGACCGGCACAGAGCACTTTATCGATGTCGCATGGGAGCCTGACGATATCGTGGTGCAGCGCATCCGCGATGATGAGCTCGACATCCTGGTGGACCTCAAAGGCTATACCCTGGGCGCGCGTACCGCGATCCTCGCGCAACGGCCGTGTCCCGTGCAGGTGAACTGGCTGGGTTATCCGGGCACCATGGGCGCAGCGTTCGTCGACTATCTGATCACTGACCGGTTCATCGTGCCGCCGGATCGCGAATCAGCTTATTC
>JBFKCU010000286.1:0-4118 GCA_041620115.1 Burkholderiales bacterium
ATCCATTCGGTCACCGGGCCCATCAGGCCGGTATCTTCGAGCAGGGGGATGAATTGATAGGGTGGTACCAGCCCTGCTCCAGGGCGCTGCCAGCGGAGCAGGGCTTCGACGCCTGAGACCTTGCGGGTGCCGACGGCGATTTTGGGCTGATAGTGCAGGATGAACTCGTCGTTATCGAGCGCCCGATGCAGCTGGTTGGCGAGTTGCAGCTTTTCGTGCGCCCGCGCATTCATTTCTGCATTGTAGAACTGGAATGTATTTTTCCCGTCTTCCCTGGAACGTTGCATCGCGACGGTGGCATTGCCGATCAATGCATTCTGGTCCGTGCCGTTCGCGGGATACAGTGCGATGCCGATGTTTGCACTGAGAAACATTTCTTCGCTGTTGATGACCACAGGCTGTGCGATGGTGCTGATCAGTTTTTGTGCAACTGTCATGGCATCCTGGGGAGTACTTACCTTGTTGAGGATGACGGCAAAATCCTCGCCGCCCAGCCGACCCGGCACGTCCTCGGTACGCAGGGCACTGGAGAGGCGCCCGGCGATCTCGCGCAGCAAGGCATCGCCGATGCCGTAGCCGCGGGTGTCGTTGATGAACTTGAAGCGGTCGAGGCCGATGATCATGATGCCGCAGGTCCACTCGTTGCGTTGGGCCAGCGCCAGGGTCTGGTTCAGCCGATCGCTGAACATTACGCGGTTGGGCAGTCCGGTGAGATCGTCATAGTGTGCGAGATACAGCAGCTTTACTTCGAGTTTCTTCTGCTCGGTGATGTCCTCGATGATGGAGATGATGCTGCCCGATGTTCCTTCGAAGCCATCGGCCATGGACAGCGTGAGACGCCCCCAGATGATTTTTCCATCCTTGCGGATGTACTGGCATTCGCGGGCGGCTTGCGGCGTCTCACCGCCCAGCAGTTTCTGGTAATAATCGAGCAGGCCTTTCTGGTCGTGCCGGGGCACCAAATCAAGCAGGGACTTTTGCAGCAGATCTTTGCTGTCGTAGCCCAGGATATCGCACAGCTTCTGGTTGACATGCAGCCAGTGCGTGTCCTCGGCGTTGATGTCCTGTATCGCCATGCCGACGCCGGCCTGTTCGAAAGCGATGCGAAAGCGCGATTCACTGCCCGTGCTGGGTCGCTGTGGTTCGATGATGCTCATGGTGGCGGCGATGATACCCGATGCGTTACACGGTGCTAATTGCGCAGGTGCGCCGTCGCGTCTTCTTCCGCCCGCTGCTTGATTTCGTAGGCCATCGGGTCCTTCATTTCCTCGAGGATGTGGCCGACCAAACCGATTGCGCGGGCCAGCACGCCGATGCCGCGCACGATTTTCCACGGCAGTTTCAGTTCGCTGGCGATGGCGCCGATGGCGCCGGTGGCGTTGACCGGGAGCGGTTTGCCGTAGACCTGTTCGGCCCTGACGCCGACTTGCTGCATTAACCGTACATAAGGGCCGTCGTAACCCTGTTCGGCGGCAATCGCGAACAGGCGCGGTGCGCGCGGGTCGACCGGCTTGTGCAGGGTATGGCCGACACCGGGAATGATCTGCTTGCGGCTGCGGAAGCGTTCGACGATGTCGGCGGCGAGTTGGTCGAGGTCGGCTTCGACCGTCGGGTCAGGCAGGGCTTCCTGCAGCATGCGCGCGGCGGTTTCCATGCTGCCGACGAATACGTTGCCAAGGCCACAAAGTCCGGCCGCGACCGCCGCCTGCATCGCCTCTGGCGCGCCGGTATAGGTCATGCGCGCGGCAAGGGAACTCGGCGTCAGGCCGTGTTCCACCAGTGTGACGGCGATGGCATTAAACATGACCGATTCCCGCGGCGTCGGCAGCCGGTCGGTGATTTCGAGGAAGGCCATGTCTCCCAGCGACAGCTTGCCGAGGATTTCCGTGCACAGGTCGTGGCCCTTGACGGTGATGCGGTCGACTGCGCTCCAGGCGATGTCGGTGCGTATGGATTTGCGTTTGGCCATGAGATTGTCCGAAGTTGATGCAGGTCAATCGAGCTTAGCATTGGTGGCGTGCGCCTGCATATTTCCCGCGTTCGTGCAGTCGTTTCAATTTAAAATACCCTTAGTCTGAAGACACGAGCCGAATCCATCATGCAAATGCCTGTAAGAAAAATTCCGGTTGCGACGGGCAGCCCGTCACAGATTCTCAGCAGCTTTCTGGCCGGCGTGCGGTACGAGGATCTGCCCGACGCTGTGGTGGCGCGGACCGAAGAGCTGTTTCTGGACTGGTTTGCTTCCGCGCTGGCAGGCAAGGGTGCGCACCCGGTGTCTATCGTTGACGGGTTTGCCGGACAGATGGGACCCGGGGACGGTACCGCGGAGAACCTTTTGACACGCAAACGCACGTCACCTTTTTTCGCTGCGCTAGTCAACGGCGCAGCATCCCACTTCGTGGAACAGGACGATTTGCACAACAGCTCGGTGCTGCATCCGGGGACGGTGGTATTCCCGGCGGTGCTGGCTGCGGCGCAGGATGTCGGCGCTTCGGGCAAGGAACTGATTGCCGCATCAGTGGCCGGCTATGAGTGTGGGGTGCGCGTGGGCGAGTTCCTTGGCCGTTCGCACTACAAGGTATTTCATACCACCGGTACGGCGGGCAAGCTTGCTGCTGCGGCCGGCGTCGCGCATGTGCTGAAACTGGACGCGGACCGCATGCAGCATGCACTGGGCTCTGCTGGAACGATGGCCGCAGGGCTGTGGGAGTTCCTGCGTGATGCCGCAGATTCGAAACAATTGCACACTGCGAAAGCAGCCGCCGACGGGCTGATGGCGGCGTATATTGCGCGGGACGGTTTTACCGGTGCTCGCGAGATTTTCGAAGGCCGGCAGGGCATGGCCGCCGGCATGTCCAGTGACGCCGACGCACGCTGGTTGACCGATGGCCTGGGCACGCGCTGGGCCACGACCGAAACTTCGTTCAAGTTTCATGCCTCGTGCCGCCATACGCATCCTGCCGCCGATGCGCTGCAGCAGTTGATGCAGACCCACAGACTCAAGGCCGACGACATCGCCAAAGTCACGGCGCATGTGCACCAGGGCGCCATCGATGTGCTGGGGCCGGTGACCGATCCGCAGACGGTGCACCAATCCAAATTCTCGATGGGATTCGTGCTCGCGCAAATCGCCGTGCTGGGCCGCGCCGCGCTGGCGGATTTTACAGAACAATCATTAAAAAACAACGAGTTACGTAAATTCCATGACCGTGTCGTGATGGTGCTCGACCCGGAAGTCGATGCGGCCTATCCGCGCCGCTGGATTGGCCGCGTCAGCGTGCAGACCCGCGATGGGCGCATGCTGGAAAGCCGCGTCGACACGCCCAAGGGCGATCCGGACAATACGCTGTCGCGGGCAGAACTCGAGGACAAGGCACAGCGCCTGGTCGCGTACTCGGGCGCAGCCACGCCCGATGAAATGAAGAAGGTCATCGCGCGAATCTGGCGGCTGCGCGACGAATCCTCGGCGCGTGATTTCCTCGCTGGCCGGTAAACCAATGACGGTTGCACGATGAAGGCGCGAGGCTGATGCGCCGTGGCCTGATCATTGTCGCGGTGGCGCTGTGCGTCGCCGCAGCCGCGTTCGTGTTGATGCGACCGAAGCCGGTGGTGGTCGAATTCATTACGGCGACCCCGGCGGATATCCAGACCAGTGTGGTGGCCAGCGGCCGCGTACTGCCGCCGGCGCGGGTCGACATCGGGGTAACGATTACGGCACGGGTGGAGCAGGTGCGGGTGCGCGAAGGTGCCCGCGTCGCAGCCAACGATGTGCTGGTTGAACTGGAGCGGCGCGAACTCGCAGGCGCTGCGGCGCAGGCTCGGGCTGCGGTGGCACGCGCACAGGCGCGTATTGCCTCGGTCAAGACCCTGGCGTTGCCCACTGCGCGGGCCGCGGAGCAGCAGGCTGCGGCCAATCTGGAACTGGCGGAGCGCGACGCCAAACGCGTGCGCGAACTCGCCGCGAAAGGATTTGTCAGCCAATCCCGGGTCGATGAGGCCGACCGCCAGCTCGATGTGGCCCGCAGCCAGCTTGCCAGTGCCCGTGCGCAGACCGTCGCGCAGAGCGCCGCCGGGGCGGAAGCGCAGCAGGCGCAAAGTCAGCTCCTCGAATCCCAGGC
>JBFKCU010000287.1:0-4092 GCA_041620115.1 Burkholderiales bacterium
GCCATCAGCAACACCAGCACGATTGATGTCGGTATCGGCGTTCCTTCGAAATACTTCACCTTGCCGCTGCCCTCCGACAGCGATTCTGCGGTAACGTTAAAGCGGGCAAGGCGGGAAACGCCGCAGGCGACGAAATAGGCCAGGATGATGCGGTCATACAGACCCTGCATGCCGCAGCCATAGGCAATGATCGCCGGCGCCACGCCGAAGGAAATGACATCCGCGAGCGAGTCCAGTTCACGCCCCATCGCCGATGTTTTTTGCCGCCAGCGGGCGATACGCCCGTCCAGCACATCGAATACCAACGCCACCAGAACCAGCGCGCACGCAAAGTAGACATGCCTCACGTCGCCGGTTTCCAGGTAGGTCATGGTCGAGAACAGCGCACCGGTGCCGCAGACGGCGTTCGCGAGCGTAAACCAGTCCGCCAGATGAAACTCGCGAATCATCGAAAAACGCTTGTGCTGCCCGCCGGTTGCCATGGGATGCGTGTCTCCTCGTTTATTTCACTTTGACCTGCGGCGCAGCCTGAGCGGTAATCCCCGTGCGAATTTCCTGCAGCTTTTTCTTGATGCGCGCCGCATTCTCCGCGCCCATGCGCATCAGGATTTTCTGTCCCGCCGAGCGCGCTTCGAGTTCCGGGTCGGCATACAGGTAAAACACCTTGGGTCGCACCAGCGCGACCGGCGCTTTCAGCTCCGGCGCCGCGAGCAGGTGATCGATGACCTCGACCAGCCGGTCGTTGAAATGTCCCTTGGGATACCCGAGGTCGTGATAAGCCTGCTGAAACAGCGGGTAGTAATGAAAATAAAGCGCCGTCAGTTTCGCGCTGTCAACGGCTTCGGCGAGCTTCACATACTTCGCATAACGCGCTGCATTGTCCGCAGCAATGGTCGCGTGCTGATTGTTGCCGCTAATCGCGAATGCACCCGGCACGCGCTCCACCGGCATGACGCGCCACACAATCCTTTTGGCCGGAAGGTTGTCGACGGTCGCGACCACGCGACGCACGAAATCCTTGAGCACCAGCACTTCGATCAAACCGTGCCCGCCTGACAGCTCGGCCAGCGCGTTCTTCATCGTGCTGTCGCTGGTGTCCAGCGCCGGCAGCGGCTTCTCCGGTGGTTTCGCGGGTACCGGATGACGGATCTCCGGTTCGGCCGGCATCGCCGGTGGCGGCGGCGGTTCCACGCGCGGTGCGGGCTGCAGCGTCGGCAGCGGCGGCTCCGGCGATCGCGTCGCATTCCAGATAATCAAGGCGAAAATTCCGACGCCTCCGATTGCGATCAGCCACCAGACAATTCGTTGCATGGCATATTCCTCAGTTGATCAACCGGCTTGTTACTTCCTGAGCAGCACCAGTTTGCATTCGCGCGGTCCCAATTGACCTTTACCTTCGTAACGAGCCTCCAGCGGACGCACGGTAAATGCAGCCTGGTACGGCCGGGCGCCCGCGCGTCGCCCCGAGATTCCCGTGCCGTGAAACACCACTGATCCGTCAGCGTTGACCGTTCCGCGCAACCCCAGCGAACCCGGTTGCCCGGTGACACCCTCTTCGATCACGTACTCGCCACCTGCCGGAAAAACCGGCACCGACAGCGTTCGCGCCGGCAATGCGCGGTGCTGCGGACAATCGAATTCAGCCTGCCAAAGACCGGTTGCCAGCATAATCGCGGGCACGGCCCGGACCGCTGCGGTCTTTTCCGCGGCGCGCCGCGCCGCGGTTGCCGCCGCCAGCTCCGCCGCAGCCTTGCGCTGGGCTTCCTGCGCTTCGCTGCGCAGACGCGCCACCTCGGCCTCGGCGCGCATGCGCTCTTCGGCAGCTCGCTGGGCCTCCAGCGTCCGTTTCGCGTCGGCGGCCGCCTGCATCTGGGCCTCCGCGCGACGCTGGGCCGCCTCCGCCGCTGCGAGCTGCTTCGCCAGGATCGCCTCGGTTTCCACGCGACGCTGTTCCGCTGCCGCCCGTTCGCGCTCCGCTGCCTCGCGATGCAGACGCTGCTCTTCTGCCACCTTCGCCGCCGCGGCGGCTTCAGCGCGCCGCGCCTGCTCCTGCATCGGTGCGACCACAAAATGCCAGGCGCCGAACGCCAATGCTGCCAGCACGGCCAATCCTGCGATCCATTTTGCTGCCGGTGATGCGCGACGTTCGCCCGCCAGGGTGCCACTGCGACCATCACGGTCGATGCGATAAACGCGCACGGGCCGGTCGATGTTCTTCAGCGCCTTGTGGCCGACATCGACAAAACCAAGGTCCAGCTTGCCGGCAATCTGATCATACACACTCGATGACACGCAGATGCCACCGGGCTCCGCGACGCTCTCCAGCCGCGCGGCAACATTGACGCCATCGCCGAGCAGATCATCGCCCTTGACCATCACGTCACCCAGGTTCACGCCGATGCGGAACACCAGACGCTTGTCCTCGGGCAGCGCGTCATTGCGGGTTCGCAGCGCGTCCTGGATTTCGACGGCACAACGCACCGCCTGGACCGGGCTTTCGAACTCGGCAAGCACGCTGTCGCCCGCCGTGTTGACGATGCGCCCTTCCTGCAGCTCGATAATGCCGTCGATCATCGCCCGATGCGCGGCAAGGATGCGCATCGTGCCTTCCTCATCAGCCGCCATCAACCGGCTGTAACCCACGGCATCAGCAGCCAGTATCGCCGCCAGCTTGCGTTTAACCGGCGTCACGCTCATGGTAAACGTCCTGGTTCAGGCCCAACGCTGCAGAACCGGTTGGTTTGCCGCCGTAAAAATAGTAGCCGAGAATGCCGAGCGCAACGATGACCAGCAGCCACCGCAGCACACCACCGGCGATCTCCCCATTGGCCGCATCCGTGCGCCGCTTGAGCGCCGGATTGCGCTCAATGTAGCGCTCGACGATCTCCTTGGCTTCCTTGAGCCCCAAACGGCGCGCGCGCCGGACCAGCTTGACCGCTTCGATCTTGCTGCCCTGTTCCAGCGCCTTGATCGCCTCGCCCGGCAGATCCTGCTCACTCATGACGGGTCTCCTCCACTGGCTGCCGCGTGATCTTCCGGTACCGCGGCCAGTCGCGAAGATAGAACTTTTCATACAGGGACAGTATCACCACCCCCGCCATCGCCGCGCCCAGTGCAAGCAGCGCCAGTCCCTGAATTTTCAAAAAATACGCGCAAGCCGCCAATATGACGAAAGCGGAGAAGTAGACGAAGATCAGACCGGTCTCGACGCGGTGCACATTCAGCTGAATTCTGCCCTTGCAGTGGTGACAATCGATCTCCATGCGCGCCACCACCGCCCTGCTGAACTTCCGCGTGGACAAATCCCCCCGACACAACGGACAGCGATAGTCCATTTCGTATCCCTGTTTGAATTGAACCCGCTATTTGATGCTGGTGCTCCCTTCGTTGATCAGCCTACACCATCAGCAGCCTGTTGCCAGCCCCGGCTCTACGCCGGTCATTGCTGCGGCGGCTCGACCGGCGGCACTGCGGTCGGCGAGAGTTGCGTACCCTCCTCCGTCTGCAGCGCATCGTCCCCGGCCGAATCCTCATTGCCGGCAGCCTTGCGCAGACGCTTCTCTTCCTTCTTCTGTTTCTTGGCCAGTTCCCGCTGTCGTTTCGCGAACCCGTAATTCGGCTTTGCCATGGGCGTTTCTCCTTAGTGAAAAATAAAACGGCGGCAGCGCATCCGCGCTGTCGCCGTCATGCATGCAGCAGGAATGATGCGCGGGCGGCTTATAACGCCTGCTCCAGTCCCTGTCGCTGCGCCGTCATCTCTGCCGGCAGGCGTGACTTGAGTTTGCCGAAAAGTTCGTCGTGATCCTTGATCTCGGCACGCCACGCGTCGTGGTCCACATGGATCAGTTCATCGAAGGTTTCCCGGCTGAAACCGCTCATGCCTTTCCAATCGATATCCTCATAGCGCGGCATGTTGCCGATCGGCGTTTCCGTGGCGCCCGACTTCCCGTCGCAACGCTCGACCACCCATTTCAGCACGCGCATGTTGTCGCCGAAGCCCGGCCACATGAATTTGCCGTTGGAATCGCGGCGGAACCAATTGACCGCGAATATCTTCGGCGGCGCTTTAACCTTGGCGCCGACTTCCAGCCA
>JBFKCU010000288.1:0-4091 GCA_041620115.1 Burkholderiales bacterium
GCACCAGCACGACGCCCCGGGCCCTGCGCTTCGCGGGCAATGCGGCGAGCCGGGCGTCGAGATCGTGCAGCAGCGCGCCATCCATGCACCCGCCTGCATTGCACAGGCCGTCGGGTAGCGCGGTCCCGCCAGCCACGACTGTGCTGGCCTGTGCCCGGGGGATGCGGTCGCACAGCCCTTTGCATCCCGACTGGTTGTCCAGCCACAGGACCGCCAGCCCGGCGCGATCCAGCAGGTCGACCAGGTTCTCATAATCGGCCGGCCGGTCTTCGTAGCCGGTGCGACCCAGATGCGAGAACATGCACGGCAGTGATGCCGCCGTGCTGGTGCCGCAGGAACTGACATTGCGAAAACTCACCACGCCCAGTTCTTCGAGTTCGGGGTTGGTCGGGCGCGCATAACCGTTCAGGGAGAAATTCTGTGCCCGTGCAGTTTCGCCGACGACCAGCAGCAGCAGGGGCGGCTTCGCGCCTGCTGCCAGCGGCGCGATCCGTGCATCGAGGCCGATCGGTTGCAGCGGCCCTTTTCGCTTTGCGCCGGCCTCATGTGCCAAGACCCCCATCGCGTAGAACGAATTGACCGGGTTGATCAGAAACCGCATCGTGCGGTGATTGCGCATGGTGGCGGAGAGGTCCGCGTACATGAAGAAAATCAGGGCGGCAATCATGATGCCCGCCGCAGCAAGGCTCAGCCCGTTGCGCACAAGCTGACGCGAGACCGGGGCGCGTGTCGCAGGTGCGTGCCATAGCCACCACAAGGGCAGGCCGGCGAGCAACAGCAGATTGCCGGCCATGTTGACGCTGAGCAGGTCGCGCACTTCGCGCGGATCGGTATGCAGCACGTTCTGGATCATCGTGGGATCGATGACGATGCCGTATGTCCCCATGAAATGGGCGCCGGCGGCAGCGGCGACGAGAAACAGTGCGACGGCCGGCTTGATGCTCCGTCTCCAGGCGAAAGGCACGAGCAACAGAAAAATCACCGCGGCGACGATGCCGAAAAAAGCGGCGCCGAAAACCATCCCGCGTGCGCTCTGCATTTCCGGCAGGGCCGCCAGGTTCTGCCACAGTGGCCAGTTGGCAAACCCGGCGATCCACAGGCTGGCCCACAAGGCCAGCGTCAGCGGGTTGCGGCTGCGGACGCCGACCTGCGCTGCGGTCGTTCGGGGCCGGAACCGGGTCAGTTTGTGCGTCAGTGCGGTCACGGCAGGCTGGTGATCGTAATCGGAGATCAGGAGAGGTCTGATGGGCGTGCATTGTCCGGGGATGCGCGTGAACTGCGCGTGATCTCGATGTGAGCTTTATGTGAACCCGATGCCCAGGGGTGTGCCGGGCGCCACAGCGTCGGCTGACGACGTTCAGTTCAGGCGCGGATTCAGCACGTCGCGCAACCGGTCGCCGACCAGGTTGATCACGACGATGGTCAGCAGCAGCGCGATGCCGGGAAAGAAACTGATCCAGTATTTTCCCGACAGCAGATGCACATAGCCGTTGGCGATCAGCAGGCCCAGTGACGGCGAAGTAATGGGCATGCCGAGACCGAGGAAGGACAGGGTGGCTTCGAGCGCGATCGCGTGTGCGACCTGCACGGTGGCGACGACGATCAGCGGCGGCAGCACGTTGGGCAGCACATGGCGAAACAGGATGCGCGCGCTGCTGAACCCGGCACAGGCCGCGGCATCGACATATTCCTTGCGCAACTCGACCAGCGCCGTGCCGCGCACGGTGCGGGCGTAATAGGCCCATTGCACGACAATCAGCGCAATGATGATCTTGTCCACGCCCTGACCGGCCAGTGCCAGCAGCACCAGCGCGACCAGGATCGACGGGAACGACAGCTGCAGATCGACGATGCGCATGATCAGTGCTTCCAGCCAGCCGCCCGCGCGCGCGGCGATCAGTCCGATGAACAGGCCCAGGCCGAGTGCGGCGATGGTCGACAGCACGCCCACACCCAGGCTGATGCGCAGGCCGTAGAGGATGGCGGAGTACATGTCGCGACCCTGGTCGTCGGTGCCCAGCCAGTAGGTGGTGCCGACGGCGCTTTTCGCACCGGGCGCGAGCTTGCTGTCGAGGATGTCGAGCTGGGCGAGGTCGTACGGGTTCTGCGGCGTGATCAGCGGTGCGGCCACCGCAGCGAGCAGCAGCAGGCACAGCAGCCAGCATGCAACGAGCGCGATGCGGTCGCGGGCAAAGTCGCGACTGAATTCGCGCGCCGGTGACAGGGCCGGATTCATTGCGTGCCTTTCAACCGCACCCGCGGATCGAGCGCGGTGTAGAGCACATCGACCAGCAGGTTGATGACGATGAACATGAATACGATCACCAGCAAATAGGCGACGATCACCGGGCGGTCGAGTACGTTGATCGAATCGATCAGCAGCTTGCCCATGCCCGGCCACGCGAAGATGGTTTCGGTGACGACGGCGAACGCGATTACTGAACCCAGCTCGAGGCCGACCACGGTGACGACCGGGATCAGGATGTTGCGCAGCACATGCACGCGCACCACGTTGCGTTCGGTCACACCCTTGGCGCGGGCGTAGCGTACGTAGTCCTGCAGCATGGCTTCGTGCGTGCCGGCGCGGGTGAGCCGGATCAGCAGTGACAGCTTGAACAGCGCGAGATTGGTCGCCGGCAGGATCAGATGGCGCAGGCCTTCCCCGCTGAGGAAACTTACCGGGATGCCGAACAGATCGACGGTGGGGCCGCGTCCCGTGGTCGGCAGCCAGCCGAGCTGCACCGAGAACACCATGATCAGCATCAGCCCGACCCAGAAGGTCGGTAGTGAGAACCCGAGGATGGAGCCCGCCATGATGCTGCGGCCGATCCATGAATCCGGTTTCAATCCGGCCAGCAGGCCCAGCGGTATGCCCAGCACGATGGCGATCACCATCGCCGCCAGCGCCAGTTCCAGCGTTGCCGGCATGCGGTCGAGGATCAGGTCGATCGCGGGCACGCTCGCGGCGAAGGACTTGCCAAATTCGCCGCTGACCGCGCCGGTGAGAAAGGTCCAGTACTGCTCCCACAGCGGGCGGTCGAGTCCGAGTCGCGCGATGGTCTGCGCGATTTCGGCCTGGTCGGCCTGCGGATTGATCAGGATGTCGACCGGGTTGCCGATGGCGTAGACGCCGGTGAACACCAGCACCGACATCACGAACAGCGCCAGCGCGCTCTGGCCGAGGCGGCGCAGGATGAACGTCAGCACCCCCGGCCCTCAGCGCGGCGTGAAGTGATGGGCAAAGGTGAATTCGTCCGTGCGCGGCGTGTAGGTCAAACCGCTGCGCATGGCCCAGCTGACGATCTGGTGGTGCAGCGGAATGAAGGCCAGTTCACTCATCGCCAGCGTATTGGCCTCGCGCGCCAGCGCTTCGCGTTTGCCGCGGTCGACGCTGGCCAGCGCCTGTTCCATCAGCGCATCGACTTTCGGATTGGAATAACGACCCCAGTTCCACGCGCCGTAGCCTTTGTCGGCATTCGGCGTTGCGACCAGCGAGCGCAACGCCAGATCGGCGGCGAACGAACCCCAGCCGAGCAGCGCGAATGCGGTTTCCTCCTTGCGCACGCGGCCGAGGAATGCCGACATCGGTGCGGCATCGACGCGGGTGTGGATGCCGACCCGGGTGAGCAACTGCGCCACGGTCTGCAGTACCTGCGCGTCGTTGATGTAGCGGTTGTTGGGACCGGCGAGCGTGACCTGAAAACCCTGCGGATATCCGGCTTCAGCGAGCAGGCGTTTCGCGCCCTCGGGATCGTATGCTTCGGCTTTCAATGCCGCGTTGTGGCCGAATACGCCCGGCGACACGACGTTGGCGGCGGGCACCGCCAGGCCTTCCATCACGCGTTCGGCGATCGCCGTGCGATGGATGGCCTTGGATATCGCCTGTCGTACACGCGGGTCCATGAACGGATTGCCGGCGAGTGGTTTGCCGGCCGCGTCGGTGATGCCCGGCGGCTGGGTCCGGTACTGATCCACATGCAGCAGGATGGTTCGCCACGATGTGGTTTGCATAACACGTAACTTGTTGTTTTTTATAACATTTTTAATATCCGCCGAGGGCACGTGCTCGATCACGTCGAGTTCGCCCGATA
>JBFKCU010000289.1:0-4085 GCA_041620115.1 Burkholderiales bacterium
ACGACGATGTTCAGGCCCAGCGCCAGCATGATGAACAGCAGCGCGACGTCGGTGATGCGAACCCAGCTGCGGCCCAGGGCCATTTCAATCAGGAAGGGCGCGGCAAGCAACAACAGTCCGATGGCGACCCATGCCACCCGACGGCAGTGCGGATTCGCGGCCAGAGTTCTGATTGCCATGCGGCCGGCGTTCATGCGCGGTCACCGCTGTGCTGGCCCATCAATCCCGACGGCTTCAGCACCAGCACCAGCACCAGCACGAGGAAAGCGAAAATATCGCGGTAGTTGCTGCCGAGCACGCCGCCGGTCAGATCGCCGATATAGCCGGAGGCCAGGCTTTCGATGACACCCAGCAGCAGCCCGCCCAATACGGCGCCGGCGACGTTCCCGATGCCACCGAGAACTGCGGCAGTGAATGCTTTCAGGCCGAGCATGAAACCCATGAAATAGTGGCCAAGGCCGTAATACAGCACGACCATCAGCCCGGCGATGGCACCGATGGCCGAGCCGAGCACGAAAGTGAACGCGATGACGGTATTGGTGTTGACGCCCATCAGTCCGGCGACGTCCGGGTTCTGCTCGGTCGCGCGCATGGCGCGACCCATGCGACTGGCTTTGAGGAACCACAGCAGCGCTGCCATGATGGTGCACGCCAGCACGAAAATGGTGGCCTGCAGGCTGGTCAGCTGTGCGCCGAAGAGGGTGATGCGCGTCGGCTCTATGATCTCCGGCATGGCGATGTACTGTTTGCCCCAGATCAGTGCGGCCGAATATTGCAGCAATATCGAAATGCCGATGGCCGTAATCAGCGGCGCCAGCCGCGGGGCACGCCGTAGCGGCCGGTAGGCAACACGTTCGATTGTTACTCCCAGCGTGACGCAGACCACCATTGCTGCGCCACCGGCAAGCACCAGGACCACCGGCGCGGGCACGCCGGCGGCGGCGAGCAACTGCACCGCGGTCAACGACACGAGCGCGCCGATCATGGTGATGTCACCGTGGGCGAAGTTGATCAGGCCGAGGATGCCGTAGACCATCGTATAGCCGAGCGCGACCAGTGCGTAGATGCTGCCCAGCACGAGGCCGTTGACCAGTTGTTGCGCGAAAATTTCCATTGCCAGAGACGCCAACGGCACCGCAGAGGGTGCCGTTGGAGGCTGATCAGGGACTTTACTTGCCCGGTGCCGCGACGGCGTCGGGCTTGACGGTTTCCAGCGGCTCCCATTTCCCGCCTTTCACCACGTAGATCGTGATCGGACCGTTTTTCAGATCACCCTTGTCGTCAAAGGCGATCGGGCCGATAACGCCCTGGTAATCGGTCTTGCCGACCTCGGGGAGGAATTTTTTCGGATCGGCGGATCCCGCGCGCTTCATCGCATCAATGAACACCATGACCGCGTCGTAACCCATGGGGGCGAACAGTTCGACCTCCTTCGCGAACTTTGCCTTGTATTTTTCGAGGAAGGCATTGCCGCCGGGCATCTGCTCTTTGGGCAGGCCGGGAATCGAAGCCATTGCACCATCAGAGGCATCACCTGCGATCTTGATGAAGTTAGGCGTCTGCATGCCGTCACCGCCGATGAACTTGGCTTTGATGCCGAGCTCTTTCATCTGGCGGATCATCGGTGCTGCCTGCGGGTCGATGCCGCCGAACATCACCAGGTCGGGCTTGGTGCCCTTGATCTTGGTCAGGATGGCGCGGAAGTCGGTATCTTTGTCGGTCGTGTGCTCGCGGGCGAGGACTTTGATGCCCAATGTCTTGGCGGTGTTCTCGAATGCGTCGGCAAGCCCCTGCCCGTACGCGGTGCTGTCATCGATGACGGCTACGCTTTTGGCCTGCAGCGTTTTCGCGGCGAAACGGGCGAGCGTGGGGCCCTGCTGATCGTCATGGGCGACGACGCGGAAGGTGGTCTTGAATCCCTGCTGCGTGTATTTGGGATTGGTCGAAGACGGCGAGATCTGCGGAATGCCCGCGTCGGAGTATATTTTCGATGCCGGAATCGACGCGCCCGAATTGAAATGGCCGACAACCGCCGCCACTTTCGCATCGGCCAGTTTCTGTGCCACCGTGGTGGCCTTGGTCGGATTGGCTTCGTCGTCTTCCGCCACCAGTTCGAACTTCGCTTTCATGCCGCCGATCTCGATGTTTGCCGCGTTGGCGTCATCAATGGCGAGCTGTACGCCGTTGCGGATGTCGACCCCGATATGCGCCTGCGGCCCGGTCAACGGTGACGCGGAGCCGATCTTGACCGTCATCACCGTCGGCGGCGTGGGCGCTGCAGCTTTGGGTGCGGGTGGAGGTGCGTCCTGCCCGCAACCCGCGATCAGGGCGCTGCTGAACAGCGCAATGGTGATGTGGCGTAGCGTGTGCATTTGCATGAAGGCTCCAATATGAAAGGTCTGGCGAGGCGCTAACCGTCGACCGACTGGCGTTGGATTTCGTATTTAACTTATTGTTACTGAAAGAGATTTGTGATTATCGGGGGAGCGCCCAGCGTTGTCAATTTTGGCCCCTGCGGAAAAGCCTGAAAAAAAGCCGGCGATTGCCGGCTTTTTCTCGGGTGGTGCGCGCACGCAGCGTTTATTTGACGGTCAGGATCCACTGCACCATGGACTTGATGTCGTCCTCTTTGACATGCGCGTTAGGCGGCATCGGGATGCTACCCCAAACGCCGGAACCGCCCGCTTTGACTTTTTTTATCAAATTCGCTTCCGCGGCCTTGTCGTCGCGGTATTTGGCGGCAATTTCCTTGTAACTGGGACCGATGGCTTTGCGGTCGATGGCGTGGCAGGTCATGCAGCCGCTGGATTGGGCGAGTTTCTCGGAGGCCGCGGCATTGCCCGTGGCGAGTACGCCGACCGTGGCAAGCGCGATAAAGATGTATTTCATGTCTGTTCCCTGAAGTCTGAAGCTGAAGGAGCGGCGATTGTAACGAAAGCCGCGGACACTACAAGGCACTCGGGGCGTTCATTCAGTGCGCCTCCACTGTTCCGTGCCTTCGTTTTGAACGGCAATCCGCTAACGCCGAGGCAGACCCGAGCGTTGACCGCCGGCACCCGCGTTGCCGTCAGGGCGAGATTATAATTCATTGATTTTAATGAATATTTTCTTATCTGCTTGTGTTGCGTTTCGTTGCGGCCTGCGGCGTCACTGCTCACCGCAGTGGCAAGAACAAGCGAAAGCCATTGCCGTTGCCGGCGCGGGATTCACAAGCGGCTTGATCACCGCGCAGTGCGGCTTTCCCGGTTTGCGTGAACCACCCGTTGATGTTTGATTTTGCGCGCACTTATACTGGGCCGCTCAACCACGACTGCGGAGCGCGAGACATGAAAATCGACACGATTGCCGTGCATGGCGGCTACAAGCCCGATCCAACGACCAAGGCCGTGGCGGTGCCGATTTATCAGACGACCTCATATGCGTTCGACAGCACACAGCATGGGGCTGACCTGTTCGACTTGAAGGTGCAGGGCAACATCTACACCCGCATCATGAACCCCACTACCGATGTGCTGGAGAAACGGGTGGCGGAGCTGGAAGGCGGCATCGCAGGCCTCGGAATGGCTTCGGGCATGGCTGCGATCACCGCGGCGATCATGACCATCGCCGAGGCCGGCGACAACATCGTGACCTCGAGCGCACTCTATGGCGGCACTTACAATCTGTTTGCCCACACGTTCCCGCAGTACGGCATCGAAGTGCGTTTTGCCGATTATCGCGAGCCCAAGTCCTGGGAAAAGCTGATCGATGACAGAACCAAGGCGGTGTTTTGTGAGTCCGTGGGCAATCCGCTGGGTAATATTGTCGACTTCGGGGCCTTGGCCGCCATCGCGCATGCGCGCGGCGTGCCGGTAATCGTCGACAATACCGTGCCGACCCCTTATCTGTGCCGGCCGTTCGAGCATGGCGCTGACATCGTCGTGCATTCGCTGACCAAATACCTAGGCGGTCACGGCAATTCCATCGGTGGCGTAATCGTGGATTCCGGTAATTTCCCGTGGGCTGAACACAAAAAGAAATTCCGCCGCCTGAACGAACCTGACGTGTCCTACCACGGCGTGGTTTATACCGAAGCGCTGGGAGCG
>JBFKCU010000290.1:0-4084 GCA_041620115.1 Burkholderiales bacterium
GTCCGGGGAAATGCTTGCCCACGGCGGCCATTCCGCCTTCGCGCAATCCATGCATGACGCCGTTCGCCAGTTCGGCAATGGCGTCCGGCCGGGAATGAAATGCGCGGTCGCCGATGACGCTGCTGTTGCCAAAATCAACATCCAGAACCGGCGCAAAGGAAAGATCGACGCCGTGTACCCGCAATTCTGCCGCCAGCACAAAACCCAGCGCGTGTGCCAGTGACACCGCCTTGCGGCGGTCGCGATCCCAAACCAGGCCCAGTTCGCGCATCGGCGGCAAGCGCGTAAAACCGTCGCGGAAACGCTGCACGCGCCCGCCTTCATGGTCGACGGCGATGATCAGCGGCGGACTGCGCAACTCATGAATCTCCGCGGTCAGTTTCGACAACTGCGCGCATGACTGAAAATTGCGGGTAAACAGGATCACACCGCCAACCAGCGGATGCAGCAGCCGGCGCCGGTCGTCGTGAGTCAGTTCCGTTCCGGCGACATCGAGCATCACCGGTCCCAATGGCATCGGTTTGGTCATGTTTCCAGCACCACGCAGGCACAGGCCAGGCTGGATTCATCACTGATGGTCAGATGATGCCCGTTGATGCCGTTGTTCCTGACGAGTTCGTCCAGGGCTTCATTAAATGAAAATCCCGGTTTGCCTGCACTGTTCTGCACCACGCTGATGCATTGCAACGTCACCGGATAGCGAAAACCGGTGCCCATGGCCTTGGAGAGGGCTTCCTTGGCGGCAAAGCGGTTGGCAAGAAACAGCACTGGCTGCCTGCTGCGCCCATAGCGCGGTTGTTCGAGGGGTGTCAGGACGCGGCGCACGAATCGCTCGCCGTACTTGTCCAGCAGCCGGGCCACGCGGTGTGGCTGGATGACGTCGATGCCTATGCCGTAAATCATGGTGTTGCCCTCATTACCCGCAGATAGTCCACTACCGTTGCACTCAAGCCAAGTTCCAGTGCGTCGGCGACCAGCGCATGGCCGATGGAAACTTCGGCAACATTGGCGACCGCCCCCAGGAAAAGCGGCAAGTTATCACGATTCAGATCATGTCCGGCATTCACGCCCAGGCCAGCGGCGTGCGCGCTGCGCGCGGCAGCTGCATATTTTGCAACCATTGCCGCCTCGCGGGCAGTCCCGAAGACGCTTGCATACGGCTCGGTATAGAGTTCGACCCGGTCAGCGCCGATGGCTGCAGCCACCGCCATCGCATCGGGTGACGCGTCCATGAACAGACTGACCCGTATGCCCAAGCCCTTCAGATCGGCAATCACCGGGCGCAGGCGCTGCGCATCCCGCGACAGGTCCCAGCCATGGTCTGATGTGAGTGCGCCGGGATCATCCGGCACCAGCGTGCACTGCTGCGGCCTGACCAGCCGTGACAGCTCCAGCAACGGGGGCTCAAAGGGATTGCCCTCGATGTTGAATTCGGCCGATGGCCAGGTTTTCAGCAGTTGTGCGAGCTCGTGCACGTCGGCGGCGCGGATATGCCGGCCGTCGGGTCGCGGATGCACGGTAATGCCATGAGCCCCCGCGTCCAGCACGATCCGGGCCGCCCGTGTCACGCTGGGAATACCGAGGCTGCGCGCGTTGCGCAGCAAAGCCACTTTGTTGAGATTGACGCTGAGCTTGGTCATGCGGTTCGATGCGGTTTCTGGCTGACGGATATTTACAGCTGTTGCAGATCGCGCAGCAACTGGCGCGTGTGCAGTGTCTGGTTGCCGAGACAGTGGCTGATCAGCGCGCGCATCAGCGCCTTGCTTTGTTGAATGGTTTGCGCTTCGGCATAGCGGTCCGCCGCCATGTCGATCAGGGTTTGCCCTGCCAATTCTACGCCGCTTTGCCCGTCTGCCTCGCGTTCCGGTACCGGGCCACGGTCAGGAATATAGCGATAGCGTGCGTCGCCCGCGATCGGCTTGCCGCCGGCAACCTCCCGGTCAAGTACCAGGCCGTAGCCCAGTTCGCGCAGCAGCACCCGCTCGAAGCGCCGCAATACCGACGCATGGTCTTCCGCATCGGATAATTGCGTCAGCGCAGCGGCATATGCCGTGAACAGTTCCTCGTGCGGGTCTTCGCGGGGCAGCAGCTTCAACAACAATTCATTCAGGTAAAACCCGCAGATCAGGCTGAGGCCGCGCAACGGTACATAGCCCCCCTGCCATTCAGCCTTGTGCAGGGTCTTCAACTCCGCCTTGCCCGACCAGCCGATCAGCAGCGGTTGGAAGGCCATCAGCACGCCGCGCAGCGCGGATCTCGGGCGGCGAGCCCCCCGTGCGATAACTGCGACCCGCCCGGCATCGCGAGCGTAGAACTCCGCGATCAGGCTGGTCTCCCGGTAGGGGTAGGTATGCAACAGATAAACCGCCTGACCGTCACGTCGGAAACGCTCAGCCGCCATGACGTCTGATTTTACAAATTACCTCAATAATATTAAATAACATATTGATTATATTTAATATTTTATTCAATACCCAGGCGCCGCAGCGTCGCGGTGTCATCGGCCCACCCGGACTTCACTTTGACCCAGACTTCCAGGTAAACCTTACTGCCAAAGAGGCGCTCCATGTCCATCCGCGCCTGCGATGCGATCTGCTTCAGTTTCGCCCCGCCCTTGCCGATGACGATGCCTTTTTGCCCCGGCTTGTCGACCAGTATGCCCGCGTGGATGCGCCTCAGGCCCTCGACCGTCTCGAAACGCTCGATCTCCACAGTGGCTGAATACGGCAGTTCCTCGCCGAGCAGACGAAACACCTTTTCCCGCAGCAGTTCCGCCGCCAGCATGCGCTCGCTGGCCGTGGTGATCTCGTCCTCGCCGTAGATGCGCTCATTTTCCGGCAGGAGCCCCCGAATCGCCCCCAACAGCTCATCCATGCCGGTGCCGTTTTTTGCGGACACGGGCACGATGGCGCTGGGCTGGACCAGTTCATGGAGTTGCTGCATGAACGGCAGCATCTCGTTCTTGTTGCCGATCCCGTCGATTTTGTTCAATGCGACAACCACGCGGGTGCCGTCCTGCAGCAGTTCAGCGACCAATTTGTCCGCCGCATCCAGATGCATCGCTTCCACGACCCAGACGACCACATCCACGTCACTCACGCTGCGCGACACGCTCTTGTTCATCAACCGGTTCATGGTGCTGCCGTGCCGGGTCTGAAATCCCGGCGTATCGACGAACACATACTGCGCGTCCGCCCGGGTAACGATGCCGATGACCCGCTGCCGCGTGGTTTGCGGCCGTTGTGACGTGATGCTGATTTTCTGCCCGACCAGCCGGTTGAGCAGCGTGGACTTGCCCACATTGGGCCGGCCCACGATGGCCACGTGCCCCGAACGATGCGCGGACCCTGTCATGATCCGGTCGCCAGCGCATACGCCTTGCGCGCTGCATCCTGTTCGGCGGCGCGCCGGTTCGAGCCCTCGCCATCGGTGCTGATGTCCAAGTCTGCAACGATACACTGCACCTGGAAAGTCTGCGCATGCGCCTGCCCCAGGGTGCCGCGCACAACGTAGCTGGGCAGCGCCATACCCTTGCCCTGCAGCAGTTCCTGCAGCAACGTCTTGGCATCCTTGCCACTGGCGCTCGGGTCTACGGCGGCGAGGCTGTCGCCGAACAGCCGGCGCACGACATCACGTGCAACGGTGAAGCCCCCATCGAGCATGGCGGCACCGACAATGGCTTCGACCGCATCAGCCAGTATCGAAGGGCGTTCTGCGCCGCCGCTCTTCAATTCACCCTCGCCGAGCCGCAGATGCCTGCCCAGATCCAGACTGAGTGCGATGCGATGCAATGCCGGCTGGTTGACGAGATTGGCCCGCAGGCGCGAAAGGTCACCCTCGCTGAGCTCCGGAAACCTTGCATAAAGCTCGAGCGCGACGACGCAGTTGACGACGCTGTCGCCGAGGTATTCAAGCCGTTCATTGTGTGTCGCCCCGTACGAACGGTGCGTCAGCGCCCGCCGCAACAGTTCCGGGTCGAGGAATTGATGCCCGATACTGTCGCTGACGACGCCCGGATCCACGGCGGCCGCGTACGGCGCTGCGCGCTTCGTTACTTCGCCGAAGTGGGCTGAAAATCCATGCA
>JBFKCU010000291.1:0-4063 GCA_041620115.1 Burkholderiales bacterium
TATGCGCGGCGCGCGGACAGCGCAGCACCGCTGGTCGCGGCAGGCGCGACGCGTTATGACACGCCCGCGGCGCTGGCTGCGGCCAGCGACGTGGTGTTCACCATCGTCACGGCATCCAGTGATTTCGAGCAGGTTACGCTCGGTGCCGACGGCCTGATCCACGGCGCGCAGCGCGGCAGCGTTGTGGTCGACATGGAGACGATCTCGCCCGCGGTCGCGCGCTCGGTTGCAAGAACGCTGGAAGCGAAGGGCATCGACATGCTCGACGCACCCGTGTCAGGCGGGCCCATGGGTGCCGAACAGGCATCGCTGTCGATCATGGTCGGCGGCAAGCCGGCCGTGTTCGAGCGCGTCAAGCCGCTGTTCGCGTGCATGGGCAAGACCATCACGCACATCGGTGACAGCGGCGCGGGGCAGGTGACCAAGGCCTGCAACCAGCTCGCGCTGCTGGTGACGGCGCAGGGGGTGGCCGAGGCGCTCAACCTCGCGCAGCGCCTGGGCGTTGATCCGGCGCGGGTGCGCGACGTGATGATGGGCGGGATTCCTGCGAGCCGCGTGATGGACGTGTTCGGCAAGCGCATGGTCGAGCACGATTTCGACAACGGCATCGACACCCGCCTCTACCATAAGGATCTCGGCATCGTGATGGAGCTTGCGCACCAGGCGCAGATCGCTACACCCGGCGCGGCACTGGTGATGCAACACATCAATGCACTGATGGCGCAGGGCAAGGGCCGCCAGGATCTCGCCGCGCTGATTACCGTGCTCGAGGGCATGTCGGGCACCGCACAATCCACGGAGAAATGACATGAGCTTCACCCAGCCGGAACAGGCGATACCGAGGCTGACTCGCTCGGAACTGGCAGTGCCGGGCGTCAATCCTGCCCTCTTTGACAAAGCCGCCAAATCCGCGGCGGACGTGGTTTTCCTCGACCTCGAGGATGCGGTGGCGCCGGATGACAAGCCGCAGGCGCGGAAAAATGTTGTCGCTGCGCTCAATGACATCGACTGGGGCCGCAAGGTCATGGCGGTGCGCATCAACGGGCTGGATACGCATTACATGTACCGCGATGTGGTCGACCTGGTGGAGCAGTGTCCGCGGCTGGACATGCTGGTGATTCCGAAGGTCGGCGTGCCGGCCGATGTCTATGCGCTGGACATGCTGGTGACGCAGATCGAGCAGGCGCAGGGCAGGGGACACAGCGGCGACAAACGCATCGGTTTCGAAGTGCTGATCGAGACCGCGCTCGGTCTGGCTAATGTTGAATCGATCGCGCAGGCCAGCCGCCGGCTGGAGGCACTGTGTTTCGGTTCCGGTGATTTCGCCGCCTCCACACGTGCACGCACCACCATCATCGGCGGCCTGCATCCGGAGTATGGCGTGCTGTCGGACCGCGATGCGGCGGGGCAGCGCGAGTTCCACCAGGCGGATCCGTGGCATGCGGCACAGGTGCGCATCCTGGTCGCCTGCCGTGCGTACGGCCTGCGCCCGATCGACGGACCGTACGGCGACTTCAGGGACGGTGAGGGTTATCTTGCCGCAGCGCGCCGTGCGGCGGCGCTGGGCTTCGAAGGCAAATGGGCGATTCACCCGACGCAGATTGCGGATGCGAACACCGTGTTCAGCCCGTCGGCCGATGAAGTGGCGCGTGCGCGCCGCATTGTGGAAGCGATGGCGCAGGCTGCGCGTGACGGTAAAGGTGCTGTGCAGGTCGATGGTCGTCTGGTTGACATCGCCAATATCCGCATGGCGCAGAATCTGTTGCAGAAGGCGGATGCGATCGGCGGAAACTGAGATTGCCGCGTAATCGCTTCGCAGCGGCGCGAAAATTGGCTAGACTGGGATCAAGCCGAACATAATCGGCGCAACAGGAGGGCGGGATCATGAAAACAGTCAGCCAGTTATTGCAGGCCAAGGCCGGCGGTGTTGCATCGGTCACTGCGGAAACCACGGTATTCAAGGCGCTGAAGCTGATGGCCGAGAAGAATATCGGCGCGCTGCTGGTGATGGACGGGGAAAAGCTGCGCGGCATCATGTCCGAGCGCGACTACGCGCGCAAGGTGATCCTGCTCGGCAAATCCTCCCACGAACTCAAGGTCAGCGACATCATGTCCGATGAAGTGGTCACGGTGACGCCAACCGAGACCGTCGACGAATGCATGTCGCTGATGACGGGGCGACGCATCCGCCACCTGCCGGTGATCGACGACGGCAAAGTCGTGGGCGTGCTGTCCATCGGCGACCTGGTGAAGGCCGTGATCGAGATGCAGCAGGAGACCATCCAGCAGCTCGAGAGCTACATCCACAGCTGATCTTGCGGGATCGTTAACGCTATCCGTATTCCTGTCTGCAGTTTCACTGGCGTTTAATTGCAATGAAATTTGGTGCGATCATCATCGGCGACGAGCTCCTGTCGGGCAAACGCCAGGACAAGCATCTGGCCAAGGCTGTGGCCCTGCTGGGGGAGCGCGGTCTTGAGGTATCGTGGGCGCAGTACCTGGGTGATGATCCAGACCTGATTGCCGCCACACTGCAGCGCACGCTTGCGGGTCCGGACGTCGTCTTCAGTTTCGGCGGCATTGGCGCCACCCCCGACGACCATACGCGGCAGAGCGCAGCGAAGGCGGCCGGCGTGGCGCTGAAACTGCATCCTGATGCAGAAGCCGAGATCCGCGGACGGTTCAGCGATGATCCCAAGGGGGTTACGCCGCAGCGACTGCGCATGGGCGAGTTTCCGGAGGGTGCGGTAATCATTCCGAATCCGTTTAACCGCATACCCGGATTCAGTTTTCGCGACCATCATTTTCTGCCCGGTTTCCCGGAAATGGCATGGCCCATGCTGGAGTGGGTGCTCGACAACCGCTACAAGGCGGTCATTGCCGAGCGCGCTGCCGAAGCCGCGATCATCGTGCGCGAGGCCGGCGAGAGCCAGCTGATCGACCTGATGAATGACTGCGTGCGCCAGTTTCCGGGGCTGAAGGTGTTCAGTCTGCCGCGGATGACACCCGAGCGTTACATCGAACTCGGCGTGCGCGGCAATGCCGCTCAGGTGCCGGCGGCGATTGCGATGCTGCAGGCGGGTGTGAGCGGGCTGGGGTTTCCGTGGACCGCCGCGCCGGGCTGAACCGGCAGTTCGGCCGGTGCCGGAAAATAAAAAGCCCCCGATACCGGGGGCTTTTTGTTACTGCGTGCTGCTGATGCTTAGGCGGCTTTTTTCGACGCTTTTTTCACCGAGGCAGTTGCCTGGGTAGCGGCGGCTTCCAGATTGGCCTGGGAAGCTTGCGCGAACTGCTTGGCAACTTTGGTCAGGTTGTCGTAGGACGAATTGACCGCAGCGATCGCCGATTTGATGGCGGCCACGCCGACTTCAGAACCCGCCGGGGCGGTTTTCACCATCTTGTCGAGACCGGCAACCACTTCCTTGTTGAACTCGGCCACTTGCGCTTCAACCAGCTTGCCGATTTCCGCTTGGGTTTCGGTGGTCAGGTCGTAGACGCTCTTGGCGTAGGCGGTGGCTTTTTCCATCGACGGTTGTGCCATCGTGTCTTTCAGCGCGGCCAGTTGCTGGAAATCCTTGACCGAGGCCAGGGCTTTCGCGCCTTGGATGCTGTCGGCAAACGCGGACTTGGCAGCCTTCATTTGCAGGTCGATCATGCGCTCAGCGCCTTCGATCGCGACGCCGGCGAAACGCATGGCGGCTTCAAGGTTGGCTTTGTTCATTGCAATAATTTGTTCGGGGGTCTGGTACATTATAAATCTCCTTAAAAAACAATTGGTTAAAAATTAAACCTTGGTTTCCTCGGCGCATTTATATTGCACCGCACAATTTGAATTATAAGGGTCAGAAACCTGATGTCAAGGGTTTGGCCCAAATATTTATTGCATCGCAGCATAAAAATTAGTAAACGCTGACTTTGACGGCCCACTCGCCTCAGGCTAGCATCAAAAACGCTTAAGAATCAGCTGCTTGCATCTTGGGGCCGGATTCCAGGATTATTCTTAACTAATTGTTTTTAAAGGATTTTATGGCTACGCTGTTCTGTAAGATCAATGACCGCACCA
>JBFKCU010000292.1:0-4061 GCA_041620115.1 Burkholderiales bacterium
CAAGCCCGCGGTGTCCGGACCGCGCCGCCCGCATGATCATCTCGATCTGCCCGAGCTCAAGGGCCGGTTTGCGGAGCTGATGAGCAAGCCTTTCGCCGACGGCGGTTACGGCAAGAACGCGGACGCGCTGAAGCAGCGCATCGAAGTTGATCTCGCTGCCGGAGCCTCGGGCACACATTCCGGCGGCGGCGCGCAATCGGACCTGACGCCAGGTGCGGCCATGAATGCAGTGGAAATGGTCGACAATCGGCCTACGCCCGACCGGGTCAGCACCACCGGCACGGAGACGGGCACGGTCAGCATCGGCCACGGCGACGTGCTGATCTCGGCAATCACGTCGTGCACCAACACTTCCAATCCCGGTGTAATGCTCGGTGCGGGCCTGCTCGCGAAAAAAGCTGTCGAAAAAGGCCTTAAGCCCCCTGCCCATGTCAAAGCCTCGCTGGGACCCGGGTCACTGGCCGTCACCGAGTATCTGAAAAAAGCCGGCCTGCTGACTTATCTGGAGCAGCTGGGCTATTTCGTCTCCGGTTACGGTTGCACCACCTGTATCGGCAACTCGGGTCCGCTGGATCCGGCCATTGATCAGGCCGTATCGAAAAACGACATCGTTGCGGCCGCCGTCCTGTCAGGCAACCGCAATTTCGAGGCGCGCATCCACCAGAACATCAGGGCCAACTTCCTGATGAGTCCGCCGCTGGTGGTCGCGTTCGGCCTCGCCGGCACCGTCAACATCGACATCACCAAGGACCCCATCGGCAAGGGCAAGGACGGCAAGCCGGTGTATCTGAAGGACATCTGGCCCTCGACACAGGAAATCGGCGCCGTAATGAAATTTGCCACCGACCCGGAAATGTACAAGAAACTGTTTTCGAACTTCGGCGAAGGCAATCCGATGTGGGATGAGATTTCAGCCGCAACCGGCGCGACCTACCGGTGGGATGAGAAATCGACCTACGTGCGCCACCCGCCCTATTTCGACGGCTTCGGCATGAAGCCGGGCAAGGTCAGCGATATCAAGGGCGCGCGGGTGCTCGGGATATTCGGCGACGCCATCACCACCGACCACATCAGCCCGGCTGGCGGTATCAAGCCGTCAGCACCTGCCGGCCAGTACCTGCAGCAACATGGCGTGAAGGTGGCGGATTTCAACACCTACGGCGCGCGCCGCGGCAACCATGAGATCATCATGCGCGGCGCGTTCGCCAATATCCGCATCAAGAACCTGATGGTGCCGGACACCGAGGGCGGCGTCACCATCCACCAGCCCTCGGGCGAGCAGACCTCGATTTTCGAGGCGGCGATGCGTTACAAAAAGGACGGCGTGCCCACGGTGATCTTCGGCGGCGACGAATACGGCCAGGGCTCATCGCGCGACACCGCCGCGAAGGGCCCGCTGCTGCTGGGCGTGAAGGCCGTGATCGTCCAGGCCTTCGAACGCATCCACCGTGCCAACCTGGTGTTCATGGGTGTGCTGCCACTGCAGTTCAAATCGGGAACCAGTGCCAAAACGCTGAAACTCGACGGCAGCGAAACCATAGACATCACCGGCCTCGAACAGGACATCGCACCGATGCAGGAGGTGACCATGCACATCACCCGCAAGGACGGCAAAAAGGAGACCGTGCCGCTGACACTGCGCATCGATACGGCGATCGAAGTGGAGTACTACCGGCACGGCGGCATCCTGCCCTATGTTCTGCGCGAACTGCTTGCAGTAAAATAATCGCGGTCTGGCGGCGCTACCCCTGCCCCGGGCACACCATGGCCGGCATTCAAAAGATGCCGGCCATTTTCTTGTTGACCACCGGTACCCTGCACTGAACAATGCCGTGGTATTGTGCTCATTCCGCAGATTATCAGTAACCCGTTGATTTAATTAAATTTTTTTATAATATGGCACAACCACAACTGATCGCTGACCTGCAGGCCCTGCTGGGGCCGCAGGGTGTACTGACCGCAGCCGCGGATCTCGAACCTTATATCGTTGACTGGCGCGGCGTGTACCGTGGTGCGGCTGCCGCGGTGGTGCGTCCCGCCGATACCGCGCAGGTCGCCGCAGTCATGAAGCGCTGTGCCGCATCGGGCACGCCGCTGGTGCCGCAGGGCGGCAACACCGGCATGTGCGGCGCATCGGTGCCGAATGCCGGCGGCAATGAAGTCGTGCTGTCGCTCGCGCGCATGAACAAGGTTCTCGACGTCGATCCATTGAACAATACCCTGACTGCACAAGCCGGCTGCGTGCTCGCCACCATCCAGCAGGCTGCCGCGGACGCCGGCCGGCTGTTTCCGCTGAGCCTGGGCGCCGAAGGCAGCTGCCAGATCGGCGGCAACCTGTCGACCAACGCCGGCGGCGTCAACGTGCTGCGTTATGGCAACACGCGCGATCTGGTGCTCGGTCTTGAAGTGGTCCTGCCCGACGGCCGCATCTGGAACGGGCTGCGCGGGCTGCGCAAGGACAACACCGGTTATGACCTGAAGCACCTGTTCATCGGCGCCGAAGGCACGCTGGGCATCATTACCGCAGCCACGCTGAAACTGTTTCCGCGCCCCGCCGCGAATGCCACGGCGATGCTGGCAGTGCGCGATCCGGAAGCCGCGCTGAAACTGCTGGCGCTGATGCGCCGGCATTGCAATGACCGCATTACCGCGTTCGAACTGATCTCGCGCCACAGCCTTGAGCTCGTGTGGCGGCACATTCCGGGCACGCGCGATCCGCTGGCCACGCCACATCCATGGTACGTGCTGACGGAGCTCGCTGACGCCGGCGACGAGGCGGCATTGCGCGCCGACATGGAACGCGCACTGGAAACGGCCCTCGAAGAAGAACTCGCAGTGGATGTGGTGATCGCCGCAAACCGCACGCAGGCGCAGGCCCTATGGCACATGCGCGAGTCGATACCCGAAGGCGCGCGCCAGGAACCGGTGATGGTGTACCGGCACGACATCGCGGTCGCCGTGGGCCGCATTCCCGAATTCATTCGCGAAGCGCAGGCCGCGCTCGAAAAACGCTTTCCGGATGTGCGCCTGATCTGTTTCGGCCACCTCGGTGACGGCAACCTGCATTACAACGCCTACCTGCCCGACCGGCTGCGTACTGATGCCGCGGCGCGCGAGGCGCATGACGTCACCGAAACCGTTTACGACATCGTCCAGCAGTACGGCGGCAGCTTCAGTGCCGAACACGGCATCGGCCTGTCCAAGGTCGCCGAGCTCGCGCGCTACAAAAGCCCGGTGGAACTGGACCTGATGCGCACGGTCAAGCGCGCGCTCGATCCGCAGGGCCTGATGAATCCGGGCAAGGTGTTGTAAGTTCCACCATCAACGCCTCAGGCGGCAGCGATGAACAACCCGATGATGCACAGCACGCCGCCGGTCCAGAGCAGCGAACGCGGCGACGGCCGGTCATAAATGTAGGCCAGCGTATACGCCACCCTGAATCCGACAAACGCCACCGCCAGACCGTCGACCCAGGCCTGGTTTGCCTGCGTCAGGTGGGCAATGATTACTGCCGCCGCAAACAAGGGAAAAGCCTCAAAGGCGTTGAGCTGCGCCCAATACGCGCGCTGCTGGCGCGGTGGCAGGCGATCAACACCGGTCCTGGGCGAGGCGTTGTCATAGTCAGGACGCAATTTCGACGCCACCGTGGGCCAGTACGGCAACAGTCCGGCGACAAGGATCATCCAGTAGGCGGTGGTCATGGCAAACTCCATTGATTGGGCCGCCAGTCGGCGGGAACTATTGGCTGAGATTGATAGACTCAGTGGAGGAGACATTATGAGCGAAAAAATCACCAAAACCGATGCGGAGTGGGAAGCCGTATTGACCCGCCAGCAGTTCGAGGTCGCGCGCCGCAAAGGCACCGAGCGCGCATTTACCGGACAGTACTGGGACAATCACGAGAAAGGCATCTATCGTTGCGTGTGCTGCAATGCCGAGCTGTTCCGTTCGGACGAAAAATTCGATTCCGGCACCGGCTGGCCGAGTTTCTGGAAACCCGCGGTTGCGGAGAATGTCGCCACCGAAGAAGACCACGCTTTTTTCATGCGCCGCACCGAAGC
>JBFKCU010000293.1:0-4060 GCA_041620115.1 Burkholderiales bacterium
ACCAGATCAGCCTGCTCGCCTGCGCGATGATCGTCGCGCTGGCATTCGGTTCGAAATTCAACCTGCGCTGGGGCTCGACGCGCATGCAGCAGATCGGCCTCGGGCTGGTGGCCACCGGCGGGCTGATCGCGATCCTGCCGCATGTCGCTTTCTTCTTTTTGGCGTCGATTGCGCTGGGCCTGGGCTACGGCATGCTGACGCCGTCGGCGTCGAACCTGCTGATCCGCTACACGCCGCCGACGCGGCGCAACCTGATTTTTTCGCTGAAGCAGACCGGCGTGCCGCTGGGCGGCATTGGCGCCGCACTGATCACGCCCGCGGTGGCCGTGGCCTGGGGCTGGCAGTGGGCCATCGCCGCGAACTCGCTGGTGCTGTACACGCTGGTGCTGGTGCTGCAGCGCGCGCGGCCGCATTGGGACACCGACCGCGATCCCGCTGCACCCATCGGCGGGAACCCGTTCAGCAGCGTGATGGTGATCTGGCGCCACCCGGCGCTGCGTCTGCTGTCATTGTCCGGCGGCTGCTTCGTCATCGTGCAGTTCGGTATCACGACATTCACCGTGATCCTGTTCAACGAGGAACTGGGCTGGGGCCTGATTGCGGCGGGTTTCGTGCTCACCGCCTCGCAGGTTGGCGGCGTCGCCGGCCGCATGTTCTGGGGCTGGATGGCCGACCGCATGGGCAATGCCTTCTCCGCGCTGCTGATCCTCGGCGCGGTGATGGTGGCCTCGTCGCTGGCCTGTATCGCGCTGACGCCGGATTGGCCGATGGCCGCCGCGTGCGCGCTGTTCTTCGTCATGGGATCGACGGCCAGCGGCTGGAACGGCGCCTTCCTCGCCGAAGTCGCGCGCCTGGTGCCGCGCGACACCATCAGCACCGCGACCGGCGGCTCGCTGGTCTATGTCAATTCGGGCAAGGCCGTGGGCCCGATTGCTGTCGCCAACGTTGCCTTGCTGACGGGGGACTACACCACCACGTTCGCATTGCTGGCGGTGCCGGCAATGGCGGGGCTGTGGTGCCTGTGGGCCGCGCATCGCGGACCCGCGCGCGGATAGCCGCAACGCGAACGTCGCTCAGCCGACCATCCGGTGGAGTGTGCGCAGAAAGACTTCCGCACAGATCGTTCCGCGCGCGAAGGCGCCGAAGCCGAGGATGATCGCACCGAGAATCTGCAGGGCATAACCGAGGTAGTGAACAACGGGCAGCGCAAAGGTTTCAAGCCAGGTGCCGAGGCCGATCAGTGCGCAGCCGGTGAGGACCAAAGACGCGCGGGCCCAGAACACCGTTCGTTTGGAATAGGGCGGGGGCATGGTCATTCCAGGCTGCAACCTCGCGTGTCCATGACGATACAAACATCCTTTCCGCACGTGACTGTCCCCAGTGTACGTCCTGCGGCAAGCCGTGTCGCACCGGATTGGCGCAGCGATGCGCCACGTGCACGCGCCCGGGGCGCGGATTCCGCTGCGGCAGGCGCGTACCCCGCTGCAGCGGGCAGGCATGATGTTTGCTCACTCATGAATCACCACGTTTCCAGACACAAGGGTGACTTATGAACCAGATCGCAATCCTCCGCACATTCGCAACCGCACTGGCGCTGGCCGTATGCAGCCTGAACGCGCAGGCGCAGAACTATCCCGTGAAACCCATACGCATGATCGTGCCGTTTGCGCCCGGCGGGCCCGCCGACATCCTCGGGCGGCTCGTGGGGCAGAATCTGACCGGCCAGCTCGGGCAGACGGTAATCGTCGAGAACCGCGGCGGCGCCGGCGGCACCATCGGCATGGATGCTGCATCGCGACTGCCCGCGGATGGCTATGCGCTGGCGTTGAGCGGTGCGAGCACGCTCACAGTCGCGCCAAACCTGAATCCGAAGCTGCCGTACGATCCAATCAAGGATTTCGCGCCCGTCATGAACGTGGCGATGGTGCCGTACGCCCTGGCCGTGAATCCGACGGTGCCCGCGCAGACAGTGAAAGACCTGATCCCGATCGCGCGCAGCAAGCCCGGCTACCTCAGCTACGGCTCGTCGGGCATGGGCAGCATGTCCAGCCTCGCCGCCGAACTGCTCAAGGCGATGGCAGGCGCCGAAATCGTGCACGTGCCCTACAAAGGTACGGCACCGGCACTCACCGACGTGGTGAGCGGCAACATCGACCTCATGTTGGCCGACCTCGCGGTGATCCAGCCGCACGCGGGTGCAGGCAAGCTGCGCGTGCTCGGCGTCACCAGCACCAAGCGCTCCATGACGGCGCGCGAGGTGCCGACGCTGGCTGAATCAGGGCTCCCCGGTTACGACATTTCGCCATGGTTCGGCGTCGTGGCGCCCGCGGGACTGCCACAGGACCTGCTGGTGCGCCTCAACACCGCGATGGCGGCAGGACTCAAGTCTCCGGAAGTGGTGCAGCGGCTCTCGGCACTCGGCTACGAGCCGATCGGCGGCACGCCCGCGCAGTTTGCGGCGACGATCAAGGCCGACATTGCGAAATACGGGAAGATCGTCAAGACCGCCGGGATCAAGGCGGAGTTGTAAAGATCAGCCTTGCGGCAGGTCGATCGGGGCGAGTGAAGCCGCGTGCTGGCCGGCAATGCGCCCCGTCACCACGCATTCCGCGATGTTGCCGCCCGAGAGATACAGGTGGCCGAAGGAACTGCCGCACTCGCCGGCCGCCCAGAGGCGCGGGATCGGCTTGCCGTAGACATCGATCACGCGTGATTGCGCGTCGTGCACCGGTCCGCCCTGGGTGTTGGAGATGACCGGATACACCGGGGCGCCGTAAAAGGGCGGCTGGGTGATCGGCAGCATGCTGCCGGCGGGACGGCCGTAGTCGGTGTCGCTGCCTGCCGCGCATAACGCGTTCCAGCGCGCGACGCTGACGGCAACCGCTTTGGCATCGATTCCGAGCTGCTGCGCGAGTTCGGCCAGCGTGTCGGCGCGCTTGAGGATCCCGTTGTCGACTTCCTTCAAATTGTCGTCGCTCCAGTCGTAACGCAGGCCTTCATCGTTGGAAGTCGCTTTGCCCAGCGGATAGAGTTTGCGGCCGGGGTCGTCGCAGATCAGGTAGGCGGGGTTGCGCGCGAACTGTTGCACCAGCGGATCGAAACGGCCCAGCGGACGCACGCCGGTGTCCTGGGTATAGGGCTGGTACTCGGACATGAAGCGCTGGCCATCGCGGTCGAGCACGATCCACGCCATTTTCAGGTTGACCTTGTCGGGCTCGCCCGGGAACCAGTCGGGGAAGCGCTTGACGCGGATGCCGTATGGGTACGCGGGATCGCTGTGGCGGAAACCGTAGGCGCCGTGCACATGCCACATGTGCCACAGCGCCGCACCCAGGTCCTGCGCCATGCGGATGCCGTCGCCGGTGTTGCTGCGTGCGGCGGCGTTGTAGACCGGATGCGCTTCGAGGAACTGCGCTTTCATGTCGGCGTTGCCTTCGAAGCCGCCGCTGGCGAGGATCACGCCGCGTTTTGCGCGGATGCGTTGTTCCTGCCCGTTGTGAGTCACGACGACACCTTGCACTTCGCGCGTCGCGGGATCGGTGATCAGGCGCTGCGCGCCGCAGCCCAGGCGGATGTCCACTCCGGCGGCGACGACGTTGTCGTGCACCACCTTGAACAGCTTGGGCCCGTTGGGCGCGCCGTTGGCCCAGGGGTAGGCGTCGCGCGCGTTGAACCCGGGCACATCGACCACGGAGGTGTGATAGAAGGTGTCGGTGCCGGGCAGCGGATAGTTGCCGCGGATCTGGCGGCGGTACGGATCGCCGGCTTTCGCGCGCTCTTCATTTTCCTCAACCGAGGTGATCACGCGCGCGTCGTTGATGGTCGCCAGTTCGCGCACATAGTCTTCGAGTTCGCACATGCCGTCGGCCAGCGTGCGGATGACGTCGTCGGGTGTACGCCCGGCGTTGGTGGCCTTGAGATAGGCGTAAGCCTCAGCAGGTTCGTGCGCGCTGCGCACCGCGCCGTAGGAGCAGATCGACAGGCCGCCGGGCACCGTGGATTTTTCGATGAGCAGGGTCTTGGCGCCGGCCTGCGCCGCGTTCAGCGCCGCGATGCCGCC
>JBFKCU010000294.1:0-4054 GCA_041620115.1 Burkholderiales bacterium
CGAAGAGCGCGGTTACGACTGGCTGGTTGACGGCAAAGCCGGCAGCAAGGCGGGGGCCGCGGCGTGACGATCAATGCCACACATCCCTACGTGGCATCGCTGCTCGCGGGCAGCACGGTGCTGCCGCAAAGCAACGCCGGCTGGCTCAATACGCGCCGCGCCGTAGCGCTGGAGCGCGCCAACGTGCTCTCCGTGCCGACCACGCGCGACGAGGAATGGCGTTTCACCGACCTGACGCCGCTGACCAAAGTGCAGTTCCTGCCGGTCAGCAGCGCGGCCACGGTCAACGCGGCAGATCTTGCCGCTTATGCCGTGCCTGAAGCTGAGGTGCGGCTGACCTTTATCGACGGCATTTATGCGCCGGCACTGTCGCAGCGCGGCACCTTGCCCGCGGGCGTGACGGTGGAACTGCTCGCGGACGCCTTGAAGAACCACGCCGCACTGATTGAGCCGCATCTGGCGAAACTGGCCGATGGCGGACAGGATCTGTTCACTTCACTGAACACCGCGTTCCTGCAACATGGCGTGTTTATCCATGCGGCGAAAAACGTGGCGCTCAAGGCGCCGATACACCTGCTGTTCGTCGCGACGCGCGAGAATGTTGCAGCCTATCCGCGCTGCCTGATCGTCACCGAGACCGGCGCTGAATGCGCAGTGATTGAAGACTATGTTGCGCTCAACGACGAGACCTATCTGACCAATGCCGTCACCGAAGTCGCCGTCGCGCCCAATGCCTCGGTGCGCCACATCAAACTGCAGCGCGAGGGCGGCAAGGCGTTCCATATCGGCACCTGCGCGGTGACACTGGCGAAGGACGCGCGTTACCTGGCGCATGCAGTGAGCTTCGGCGCGCGGCTGTCGCGCAATAATCTCAATATCATCCAGCAGGGCGAGGGTGCGCATGCGCAGATCGACGGCATTGCGCTGATCGGCGGCCGCCAGCTGGCCGATACCCACACGCTGATGGACCACACGCAACCGAACGGCACCTGCGAGCAGGTGCACAAGACCATTGTCGGTGGCGGCGCGCACGCGGTGTTCAACGGCAAGGTCTTCGTGCGCGAGGGCGCGCAGCTGACCGATTCGTCGCAGCAGAGCCGCAACCTGCTGCTGTCGGACAAGGCGCATGTGGATACCAAGCCGCAACTGGAAATTTTCGCCGACGACGTCAAGTGCGCGCACGGCGCGACCGTCGGCCAGCTCGATGCCGAGAACTTGTTCTATCTGAAAAGCCGCGGCCTGTCGGAGTCGCAGGCGCGCAACCTGCTGACGTATGCCTTCGGCGCCGAGATCATCGATCGCATACCGGTGCCGTCTCTGGTGGCGCAACTGGAGAAGTTCGTGATGGCGCGCACGGAGGGGGCGGTATGAGCAGGGAGCAGGGGCCCCGCGGAGTGGGGATGCGCCGCGAAGCAAGTCCCCTTGGGGGGCGACCGTCCGCGTATGCCGCCAGCCGCCGACGCGATGGCGGTTCGCTACTGATGGTGGTAATGGAGGCGGCGATATGAGCGGCCGCGAACCACTGGTTGCTGCAGTGACGCCGCTGACGGCGCTCGATGTCGCGCGACTGCGCCGCGATTTCCCCATCCTTGATCTGAAGGTCAATGACCAGCCGCTGGTTTTTCTGGACAACGCGGCATCGAGCCAGATGCCGCGTCAGGTCATGGAGCGCTGGATCAAATACCGCTCCGAGCAACACGCTAACATCCATCGCGCCGTGCATTACCTGTCGGAGACCGCAACTGCCGAATATGAGGCGGCGCGGCACAAGGTGCAGGCGTTCATCAACGCCGGTGAATTGCGCGAAGTCATTTTCACCAGCGGCACCACGGATGCCATCAACCTGGTGGCGCATGGCTACGGGCGAAAGTTTTTCCAGGCCGGTGATGAAATCATCCTGACCACGCTGGAGCACCATTCGAACATCGTGCCCTGGCAGATGGTGGCTGAAGAGAAGGGCGCGAAAATCCGCGTCGTGCCCATCAACGACCGCGGCGAACTGCTGGTCGAGGATTACCGCAAGCTGTTCAATGCGAAGACGAAGTTCGTCGCGATGACCCACGTGTCGAATGCGCTGGGCACGATCACGCCGGTCAAGGAGATGATCGCCATCGCTCATGAGCACGGTGTGCCGGTGCTGGTCGATGGTGCGCAGGCGGCGCCCCACCTCGCGGTTGACGTGCAGGACCTCGACTGCGATTTCTATGCGTTCTCCGGCCACAAGGTGTGCGGGCCCACGGGTATCGGCGCGCTCTATGGCAAGGCAGCCTTGCTGGAGAAGATGCAGCCGTTCAAGGGCGGCGGCGACATGATCCTGTCGGTGACTTTCGAGAAGACCACGTATGCACCGATTCCGGCGAAATTCGAGGCCGGCACGCCGCCGATCGGTGAGGCGATCGCGCTGGGTGCGGCGATCGACTACCTGACCGCCGTCGGCATCGACCGCATTGCCGCCCATGAAACCGACCTGCTCGATTACGCCACGCAGCAGTTCAACCGCATGCCCGGTGTCCGTTTGATCGGCACGGCCGAGAAGAAGGCGGCCGTGCTGTCGTTCGCACTCGACGGCGTGCATCCGCATGATGTCGGCTCACTGCTCAATGACGACGGCGTGGCCATCCGCACGGGACACCATTGCGCGCAGCCGGTGATGCAGCGCTTCAAGGTGCCGGCGACGTCGCGCGCGTCATTCGCCTTCTACAACACCATGGCCGAGGTCGATGCGCTGGTGGCATCGGTCGCCAAGGTGCAGAAACTGTTCGCCTAGGCCGCCACCCCATGACCGACAGCCGCCAGCTCTATCAGGAAATGATCCTCGAGCACAACAAGAAGCCGCGCAACTGGGGCATGCTCGCGGACGCGACGCACAAGGCGGAAGGGCTTAATCCGCTGTGCGGAGACCATATCCACCTGTCGCTGCGTTTGAGTGGCGACACCGTGGAGGCCCTGGGCTTCGAGGGTGAAGCCTGCGCGATCTGCAAGGCGTCGACCTCGATGATGACCACCATCGTCAAGGGCAAGAGCAAGGCCGATGCCGAGCAGATGGTGCAGGAATTCCGCGACATGACCACCGGCAAGCTCGATCCGGCGGGGCCACATCACCTCGGCCGGATGACCGTTTTTTCAGGCGTGCGCGACCTGCCGACGCGGGTCAAATGCGCGATCCTGCCCTGGCACACGCTGCACGCGGCGTTCGCCGGTGCGGACACCGCATCCACCGAGTAACTCACAGCAACCGTGTTTGTAATTTAATTCATGCCCAAAATCGCCGAAATCGAACCGACCCCCAATCCCAATGCGATGAAATTCATCCTGCGGGAGCCGCTGACCTGGGGTATTACGCGCTCGTTCGACAAGCCCGAGCAGGCCGTCGGCGACCCGCTGGCGATGGCGTTGTTTGACATCGAGCACGTGACCAACGTGTTTTACGTCGATCACTGGGTAACAGTGACCCAGGACGGCGGCGCCGACTGGCAGGAGCTGATGCGCAAGCTGGCCGTGCCGATCCGCGATGCGCCGTCCGCCGATGCGCAGTCGGAACAGCTCGCCGGCCAGGCCAGTGCAGCCCTGTCCACGGAAAACCTGAGCGAGGCGGACCGTGAGCGGCTCGACAAGATCAATGCGATTCTGGATGAGCAGATCCGGCCGTACCTGCAAAGCGACGGCGGCGACCTGTATGTGATGGGGCTCGAAGGCAACAAGCTTTCGGTGCATTACCAGGGTGCGTGCGGCAGCTGCCCGAGTTCGCTGTCGGGCACGCTGGTCGGCATCGAGAACCTGGTGCGCCAGATCGAACCGGACATCGAAGTCGTCGCGGTCTGATCATGGCGGAATGGGTCAGGGTTTGCGCTGCGGGTGAGCTTGCGCCCGGCACCAGCCGGGTGGTCGATGTGGACGGTGCGTTGATCGCGGTGTTCAACATCGGCGGCGAATTCTTCGCGATCGAGGACGTCTGTACCCACGACGGCGGCGAACTGGCCAGCGGCACGCTCGAAGGCGACCAGATCATCTGCCCCCGCCATGGCGCCCGCTTCTGCGTGCGCACCGGCGAGGC
>JBFKCU010000295.1:0-4052 GCA_041620115.1 Burkholderiales bacterium
CTTGAGCCGCGGATCGCGAAACAGCACGTTGAGCCGACCCTGCCAGTGCTCAAGCTGTTTTTCGTACTCCTTCTTCGACAACGACTGATCGAGCTGTAGTGCGCGAATCACGTTGAGTTTGTCGATCTGGGGCAATAGCGGTGGATTACGGTCGGGCAGGCGTGCTGCCGGCTTTTCGTCCAGCCGTTCCCGCATGGCCGCGAGCAAAGTACGTCCAACCGTCAGGCTACGGTAGCGCGGATCCGCACCCGACACGACCAGCCATGGCGCCTCGCCGGTACTGGTTTTACGTAGAAAAGGCTCACACACCGCGGCAAAATCATCGTAATGCTTGAACAGATTCCAGTCATTCTTGGTGACGCGCCAGCTCGTCAGCGGATCTTTCTCGAGTTCCCGCAACCGTTTTTTCTGCTGCGCCTTGGACAGATGAAACCAGAACTTCAGCAGTAACACGCCCTCGTCCACAAGCATGCGCTCCAGCTTGAGGATCTCGCCGATGTGCTGATCAAACTCGCCGGCACCGATGCGACCGGTCACCCGGTCGAGGATGGGCTGCGTATGCCAGGCGCCAAAAAAAATCCCGATTTTCCCCTTGGGCGGCAATGCCCGCCAGTAACGCCAGACGCGCGGACGCTCATTCTCTTCATCGGAAGGTTCTGAAAAACCACAGACTTCGATATGTCGCGGATCCATCCACTCATTGAGCAGATTAACCGTTTCGCCTTTACCCGCGCCCTCGACGCCGGCAATCAGAATCAATACGGAAAACTTGCCATTCTGTTTGAGATCGTACTGCGCATTCAGCAGCGCTTCGCGCAACTTCGGCTCTTCGCGCCGGTACACTGACTTCTCGACATGATGCGCAAGACTCGCTGCTTCGAACATCGAATCCCCCTCTACAGCACGGCCGGCGAGAGAACCGCGCGAACCTGCACTGCCCCATCAGCGTCACGCGCCAGCCACCAGATGGCGCCTTTTTTCAGGCTCCAGGCCGCGGCTTCGCCGGTCAGCGCCAATGCCGCCGCCGCACCCAGCGTGGGCTGGTGGCCGACGACGATGACAGTACCGGTGCCGTCCGGCCAGCCCGCAGCCTGGAGCAGACCCTGCGGCGTGGCCGATGTGGACACGGCAGGCACGACAGTAATCTTTTCCGTCAGTGCGGTCGCCGTTTCGCGCGCCCGCACCGCGGGACTGACGATGACACGGCAGTCCGCAGGAATCCGCGCCTCCAGCCACTCCGCCATTTTTTTTGCCTGCTTGCGGCCTTTAACGGTGAGTTGCCGTGCGTCGTCCGGCAACCTGTGCTCCGCATCCGCATGCCGCCACAGAATCAATTCCATACTCACTCCCGCCAGCTTCCGGGCGCGGCGCGAAAACGGCGCCAGGCCGGCGACAGCGCATCGCGCTCCATCGCCGCATGTGCTTCGCACCAGCCAATGACCATGCCGACCGCGGCCGCGCTGTCGCCGCCAGTTGCAGCTACCGTGCCGAGCAATGGTTCTACGACCGCGGCATCATTCATCCGGCCAAGTATATCCTGCAGTCGCGCCAGCCGGCCGCGGAAGACCGTCGTGCTGCGGGCCGGATATAACGCCGAGAAAAATTCGACGGCATAACGCAGCTGTTTTACCGCGATACGCAGGCGGTGCAATTCAGCAGGTGTGCGCCGCCCGAGATGCCGGCCACGCTTGAGCACGCGGGCATGGTGTTGCGCCAGTATGCGTGTCGCACCGGTGCGGACCGGCTGCGCCCAGGTGGCCCCGTTGGCCGCATCCTGCTGCGCGGCGAGCCAGCGCCCCAGCGCGATCAAGGAGGTCAAATAACCCGTTGATCGCATGAATTTGCTCGCCCTCCTGTGTGCGGCCTCCCGTTGTTCCCGGCAACGCTGCTCAAAGGTCTCGGCGACGCCGTGCGCAGCCAGCGCCGCGTGCACCGCCGGCAAGGTCTGGGTGCTGAACACGTCCCAGTCGCGTGCAGCCCCCAGTTCACCCGCGATGACGCGCAGGGCGTGCGCATGGGGCTGCGCATCGTCTTTGAGATAATCGCGGAACAGGCTGAATGCGGAGCGCGCCCGGCGCAAGCCGACGCGCATCTGGTGCAGATACTCGGAATCGTCCGATTCAATTACGCCGCGCTCGTTCGCATGCACCTGTGCCAGCGCAGCGGCAACAATGGCACAAAACGCCTGCCCGATGGTCATCCCCGGGGTCAACGTCACCGGTGCGGCTTTTGCCGGTGGCGCCGAACGCCCGCGGTACAGCGCATAGCCGCGCTCGGCCTTGGACCGGTGTTCCAGTGCCAGCGGCATGGCCTGCACCAGATTCTGCGCCAGATCGAACAATGCAGTCACCGGGCCGCTTTTCAGTTCCAGTTCGATTTCGCACACTTGCTGGCGCCGGCGTCCGCTGCGAATGAGGCCGCGGTCGATCGCGACCTCGATCAATGTGCCGGGTGCGGGCGCAAGCCATCGCAAGGTACGCGAGATTCCTGTTCGGAACACCGGAACCAGTGCCGTCGCGATTTTTCGCGATTGCAGCGACCGGGTGAGCGGGCTGCGGGGCAACGCCGCAAGATCAGGATTAGCGTCTTGCACCACCACCTCGAATTCGAGGCGCTGATGCACGCCGGCCATGACAGATCCGCCTGCTTTGACCGCCTGTACCCAGCGCCGGCCCTCGCGGCGCACTCTTAACGCGATGTGCTGGCGGCACAAGTCGAGCGCCGGCGTATCGAAATAGGTCGCGTCCAGTTTGTGCGTGGCCGAGCGACGCGTCGAGCGCAACAGCGGCGACGCCAGCACCTGGCGCAATGCGCCCGGCGGCACCCGCAACTTGAGCTCGGTTTCGTGCGTGGCGGCCGTGCCGCCGCGTCCGCGCAGACCTGGGGCGTCCGGCGTCACGTCATGTACCGGCCTTGATCGCGAGGAGTTCGAGCAGATGCCCCTGCGCGCTCACGGCTTTGGCGCGCCCGGGTGAGCGGCACACATACTGCCCGTCCTCACCCATAGTCCAGGACTGCGTATTGTCATCGAGGTAGGGTTGCAGCCCTTCGGCAATCACGCGCTGCTTCAACTCCGGATCGAGCACCGGGAAAGAAACTTCGACTCGACCGAAGAAATTGCGATCCATCCAGTCGGCGCTGGACAAATAGATATCTTCGGCACCATCGTTATGAAAATAGAACACCCGCGTGTGTTCCAGAAAACGGCCGATGATGGAGCATACCCGTATGTTCTCGGACAGCCCCGGTACACCAGGTCGCAGGGCACACACGCCGCGCACGATCAGGTCGATCTGGACACCAGCCTTCGACGCCTCATAAAGCGCGCCGACGACATCGGTCTCAAGCAGCGAATTCATTTTGGCGATAATCTGCGCCTTGCGCCCCGCTTTCGCAATCGACGTCTCGTTTTCGATCGCCCGGATCGTTTCCTTGTGCAACGTGAACGGCGCCTGCCGCAGATGCCGGAGTTTGGTGGCACGGCCCAGTCCGGTCAGTTGCATGAACACTTCGGCGACATCGTTGCCGATTTCCTCGTTGGACGTGAACAGGCCGAAATCGGTGTACAGGCGCGCAGTGCGGTGATGATAATTCCCGGTCGACAGGTGGGTGTAACGGCGCAGCCCTTCTCCCTCCCGCCGCACCACCATCAACATCTTGGCGTGGGTCTTGTGTCCGACCACGCCGTAGACGACATGCGCCCCGGCCTCCTCCAGTCGTTGTGCCCAGTTGATGTTCGCCTCCTCGTCAAACCGCGCCATCAGTTCCAGCACCACCGTCACTTCCTTGCCGCTGCGGGCAGCGCTGATCAGATGTTCCATCATCTCGGATTCCGCGCCGGTCCGGTACACCGTCATTTTAATCGCCGCCACGGCCGGAACACGCGCCGCCTGCTGCAGAAATGCAATTACAGGCTGAAACGACTGGTACGGATGGTGCAGCAGTATGTCGCTGTTGCGAATCGCCTCGAAGATGTCCGTCACCTGCTCCAGACGTCGCGGCAGCCCGGGGCGGAATTGCGGAAACTTGAGATCCGCTCGATCGACCCAGTC
>JBFKCU010000296.1:0-4044 GCA_041620115.1 Burkholderiales bacterium
ATTGATTTAATTGATTATTTTTGTATGAGGGGCGGCTTGCCTGCAAAGCAACCGCCGGTTTGTATGCGCATGGCGGTGACCTCAGTGTCGAAATCTCGACGGTGATGACGGTTTCTCGGATTTTTCAAGGCTTTGCAGGCGTTCGGTCAAAAAATTCAATTCGCTGGGATCCGTGATCTCCCCCGTTGCCAGCAAGCCACCGAGCAGCACCTTGGCGCTTTCGGTTTCACCCATATCCTCGAGAATGAAAATCCGCATCTGTCGTGCCCAATTGGAGGCCTTGCCGGCGAAGCTGGCGATATCCGCGGCATAGCGCAATGCCAGCGCGGGGTCCTTGAGACGGTGCTTGGCCATGACGGCGCAGTGGGCGAGCCAGCGCCAGCGCGCATCCGGTGCGGCGCGGAACTGCTGATGCACGAACTCGCACATGGCGCGCTGTTTGTCAGCGTCGGGCACCTGGCCATAAAGCTGTGACGCCATCATCAGCGGGTAGCCGCTGTTCGGGTCGAGGCGCAACGCCGCTGCGAGCCAGCCGGTGACCCGCTCGTAATCGAGATCACGGAACGGAATGCTGATTCCGGGCTGGTTGTCGAATGCCTGCAGGTACAGCACCAGCAGCTGTGCTGCGGCGACGGGTTCGCCGAAACTGAGAGCACGCAACCGGGTCGCGTCCGGCGCGGGCGGCAACGCCTCGGCGCGCGCGGTCGGGGCGGGCGCAAAGCCGTGCCAGAGCAGTTGCAGCGACAGCGCGATTATCAGCATGATGCTCACGGCGGGCGGTACCGCGCGCAGCGTACGCTCTTCTGTCAGGCCGGCAAATTTGACCAATCACAGGCTCCGGCGGTGAAAATCGAACAGCGTTGCCGCTGCGAGCAACGCGATATAGAGGGCGCCCTGCGCAATAATCGGCAGCAGCGCCGCCAGACCAGGCGTTGCGTCAACCAGCCATGCGGTTTCGGTCCAGCCGTCAAGCGCGGGCATCAGGTAGCCGAGGGCTTCGACCAGTCCGCTGGTCACCTGGTGCGACAGCGTATCCTGTCCGGCAACGGGATGGCTGCTCATCAGGCGCATCGCAGTCAGACTGCGCGCCAGCAGATAGAATGCGGCGACAAACGCGGCCGCGGGCAACAACTGGTTGAAGGTGACAATGCAGAACAGCGACAACGCGACGATCAGGGCGAGCTCAACGGCGAGCGACACCGTCCAAAACCATGCCGCCGCAGCCGGCGCGAGCGCCCAGAGCGGCAGCGCAAGGATCGCCGCGATCATCAGCGCGGTCAGCATGAAACCCGTCAGTTTCCCCCAGATATAATGCGAGCGGGGCACATCCAGGGCGAGCACGACATCAAGTCCCTTGTCGTTGAATTCGCGTGCGATGCTGGCCAGCACATACATGCCGGCGATGAAAACTGCGCACAGCCGGGCCGCCGTGGCATAAAAGCCGATCTGGAATCGCGCGGACTCGGTCACGGCGAGTTCACGGATGAACAGGCTGGTGCCGAGCAGAACAAGGAGCATCAGCAAGGCCATCGCCGGTACGCGGGTGCGTACGGCTTCAAGGGCGGTGTACTTGCCGATAGTGAGAATATGCACTTGCGGGATCGACTTCCGAGATGACGAAACAGTATAGCCAATCGCGATGCCTGATGAACTGCTGAATGCGGGTTTGAAACCGGGACCGGCCGGCAGCGTGGTCACCGCTGCGCCGGGGCGGCATTTGAACCTGCTGCTGGCGGCCATGTTGCTCACGCTCTACGGTGCCATCATCTGGGGCGCCGGCGAATGGTGGGGGCGCGGCATGTTGCTGGCGCATTTCGGTTTGTTCCTGCTCTGGCAACCGGTGTGGCGCGGCGAGCGCGAGATACCGACGACGCGGGCGTTGCTGGTGCTCGGCCTCGGGCTGCTGTTTGCAGTCTTCGGCAACTGGTGGCTGATTGCGACCTGGATCGCCATGCTGTTCGGCCTGATCGGCGGTGGCGTGCCCGGAACCACCGGGCGCAAAGGCCGCATCGTGTCGATACTGGGTGCGGTATTCCTGATTGCGATGTTGCTGATGTGGGTGGTGCCGCACCTGTTCAGCGAATATTTCGTCGAGGCCGGCGCCACTTTTTTTGTGCGTTATGGCCTGCCATTGCTGCCGCTGGTGATTCTGCTCATACCCGGAGACGAGCGTCGGCAGAATGATCCGGTGATCGTCGACCTGTTCTACAGTGTCGTCCTGTTCCTGCTGGTGGTGGCACTGGTCCTCGGCAGTTTTGTAATCCAGGAGATTTCGCACGGCGAGTATCTGCTGGGACTGGCGCAGACGCTGATGGTGATTGCGCTGGTACTGGTTGGGCTGTCGTGGTTATGGAATCCACGCGCGGGCGTCGCCGGCATACGCACGCTGCTGTCGCGTTATCTGCTCGGTTTGGGGCTGCCGTTCGAGCAGCGCATGCGTCGACTGGCCCTGCTGGCGCAGAATGAGTCGCAGCCCGAACGGTTTCTGGAGGTGGCGCTCTCCGACCTGCTTGACCTGCCCTGGGTCCGGGGTTTTGCGTGGACCACGATGATGTCGGCCGGCACGGTCGGTGCGGAGGCGGCGCACACGGAATTTTTTGAGAGCGGCGATATTGCCGTGACCATGTATTCCGGTGCGCCGTGTTCGCCGGCCATCCTGCTGCACATGAACCTGCTGATGCAGATGATCGGCCATTTCTACGAGGCGCAGCGGCAGGAACAACGGCGACAGCAATCGGCCTATGCGCAGGCCATCTACCAGACTGGCGCACGTCTCACGCATGACATCAAGAACCTGCTGCAGTCGCTGCGTTCGCTGTGCGCGGCGGCGGAGATGCGGGGCGCCGATGACGTCGCTTTCCGGGCCCTGGTGCAGCGGCAGTTGCCGCAGATCACGCAGCGGCTGGGGGCGACACTGGAAAAACTCAAATCGCCCGCAGCGGTCTCCGGCAAGGACGTTGATGCCTCGATCTGGTGGCAGGCATTGCAGTCACGCCATGCGGGCCGGCCGGTGGTGTTTGACACCGATGGTGATCTTGCAGGCATGCGATTGCCGGTGGAGCTTTTTGACAGCGTTGTCGAGACACTGATCGGTAACGCACTCTACAAGGGCGCGCCGGGCGCCACCGTCTGGGTCAGGGTGGTGCTCGCGCCGGGACCGCGGCTGCGCGTGTTTGATGATGGCGCGCCGATACCGGAGTCTCTGGTGCCCCAGATCCTGCACGCGCCGGTGGCGTCGGACAGCGGCCTCGGCGTGGGCCTGTATCAGGCCGCGACGTTTGCGCGGCAGTCAGGCTATGCGTTGCGGCTGGCGGAGAATCGCGCGGGCAGCGTGTGCTTTGAGCTGGGGCGGACGGGCTAAGGCAGTTTTCCGGCGGCAACCATGCGGTTGAACAGCGCATACCGCGACAGCCAGACCACAACGTCATCGAACTCGGTTGCAGCGGCCCCGCCGGAAAGCTGGGGTCGGGTGACGATGTCGCGATCGGTGTCGTAATTTTCCTGCTCGTCGGCGCTGGCAGAAGCTGCATTGGCCGCGTTTGTCGTGAAATTGATCGCACCGGCGCCGTTCTTGCCGTGCGAGATCACGGCGAAGACGGCCGTGGTGCTGAGCGTCGTGGTGCAGGCCTGCGTGGTGCAGATGCGTACATCGGTCCCGGCTGCGTTCAGGCCGAAAGGCGTCGCCGGCGTGCGCCGCGCGAACACCTCGTTAATCACATACGTAAACCGGTTGCCCCACACATCCGCGTTGCCCAGTCCCAGGGTTACATAAGGCAGTCTGCCGGTGGAGATACTGCCGACGATCGAGCTGCAGAGCCCGGTGCCGGCATTGAAGTTTTCCGTGCCGGTGTTGCCGGTGTCGGGACAGGGCAGATTGCCGTTGGCGGCGGCGTAGCCGACCAGAGCGTCCCTGATCTCCGCCAAGGTTTTCTGCGTATCGCTGATTTGCTTCTGCTCCACCTGGGTGGCAAGCGGGATCAGGATGCTGCCGAGGATCAGCGTGAGGATGAACAGCCCGACCGCAATCTCGATCAGCGTAAAGCC
>JBFKCU010000297.1:0-4030 GCA_041620115.1 Burkholderiales bacterium
CAACGTCTGCTGGAAAGGACGCCTTCCGCACGCGTCATCGGTGTGGTTCAAATTCCCGGACTGCAGCTCGCCTTCCATAAGCGCAGCACCGACGGCTCCGGCAAATGCGATCTGCTCGAGTCATCGACCGGCGCACTGTCCTACGGCGTACTCTATGCGCTTTCGCGTGCAGACAAAGGAATCCTGGATGATGTCGAGGGTCTCGGTCGCGGCTATCATGAAACATCCCTCCGGCTTTCGTGCAACAACCACAGCTATCATGCATACGCATACGTCGCCACTCATACCCACATAGACGCCGCGCTCCGGCCCTATCACTGGTATAAGGCATTTGTGCTGGCGGGCGCGCGGCACCACAATCTGCCGCAGACGTATGTCGACGGAATCGAATCAGTGCAGTCGATTCCGGATCCGGACATGTCACGCGATGCCAGTAACATGGCATTACTTGCCCGTATGTTGAGTTTTAAGGGATAAGCCGGGGATACGATTTGGGCATTGAAATCAATCGCACGTCATTCGGACCGGAAGATTTTTCACGCTTCGGCGCCCGGCTCGAACAGGAGACGCAACAACTCCGCGGGCTGATCGAAAAAAAACGGTTTGCCGATGACGCCTATGTCGCCGGTTTCGAACTCGAAGCATGGCTCCTCGACCGCCATGCATTGCCCTACCCCGTCAACGAGGAATACCTCGCGCGCCTCGACAGTCCCCTGGTCGTCCCGGAGCTGTCGAAGTTCAACGTCGAACTGAACGGCACGCCGCAGCCGCTGCGTGCCGGCGCCCTGCGGCGGCTGGAAACCGAACTGACAGCCACCTGGGAGCGCTGCCTGAACACCGCGCGCGATCTCGAAGGCACCATCGTCGCCATCGGCACGCTGCCGACCATACGCAAACGCGACCTTTGCCTCGCCAACATCTCGCCGCTCAACCGCTATTTCGCGCTCAACGAACAGGTGCTCAAGAGCCGCGGCGGCCGGCCGCTGCACATCCGCATCGAAGGCAACGAACACCTCGCGCTGGACCACAGCGACGTCATGCTCGAAGCGGCGGCGACCTCGTTCCAGGTGCACCTGCAGGTGCCGGCCACGCAGATCGTGCGTCATTACAACGCGTCGGCAATACTGTCGGCGCCGCTGGTGGCCGCCTGCGCGAATTCGCCGTTCCTGCTGGGCCGTGACCTTTGGGACGAGACGCGCATCCCCCTGTTCGAGCAGTCCGTGGATGCCGGCGATCCGGCCGAGGACCGCCGCCACCGCGTCACCTTCGGCCGCCGCTACCTTGAGTCGTCGCTGATGGAATACTACGACGAGAACCTGCGCGAATTTCCGGTACTGCTGCCGGTGAACTATGACGATCCGCCGCAGGCGCTGCGCCATCTGCAGTTGCATAACGGCACGATCTGGCGCTGGAACCGGCTGCTGCTGGGGTTCAACCACAACGGGGTGCCGCACTTCCGCATCGAGCACCGGGTGATGCCGGCCGGTCCGACCATCATCGACATGATCGCCAATGCCGCGCTTTATATCGGCGCCGCACATCATCTGGCACGCGAGGACCGCGCGCCGGAGTCCGCGCTCGATTACCAGGATGCACGCAGGAATTTCTATGCCGCGGCACGCCACGGACTCTCAGCCGAACTGGTATGGCTCGATGGCCGCCGCATGGATGCGCGTACGCTGCTGCTGGACGAAATCATACCGATGGCGCGCGCAGGGCTGGCACAACTGGGCCTGGATCAGGACGAATGCGAGCGTTACATCGACCTGATTGCCGCACGCGTGCGCTCCGGGCAGAATGGCGCCGCCTGGCAGCGCGCCCATGCCGCACGCCACGGACGCGACTTTGAAAAACTGGTCGCGGATTATCTCGCGCACCAGCGGAGCGCCATGCCGGTGCACGAATGGGACACCCGATGCTGAATGTCATCGAACACATACCCGACGGACTGATGGAAGTGCCGCTGCGCGACCTGCATCGCGTGCTGCCCGGCCCCACGCTGCTGCATTTGCCCGGCCGGCGCCCGGAGCCGCTGTTCGTTTCGGTAATCCTGCACGGCAACGAAGGCGCCGGTTTCCGCGCCATGCAGACCCTGTTGAAGAAATACCACGGGCAGGAACTGCCGCGCGCGCTGTCGGTTTTTTTCGGCAATGTCGCTGCGGCGCGCGAGGGCGTGCGCCATCTCCCCGGTCAACCGGACTACAACCGCATCTGGCCGGGCACGGAACACACCTCGCTGCCGGAACACGCGATGGCGTGCGCCGTCATCGACGACCTGCGGCAACGCCGGGTATTTGCCGCCATCGACATCCACAACAACACCGGCTTCAACCCACACTACGCCTGCATCAACCGCCTCGGCCAGCCGTTCCTGCACATGGCACGGCTGTTTTCACGCACCGTGGTGTTTTTTGAACGTCCGCTGGGCGTCATCTCTTCAGCCGTGGCCGAATTATGCCCCGCAGTTGCGATCGAATGCGGCAAACCCGACAACACCCTCGGTGATGAGCAGGCTGCCGGGTTCATTGACGCGGGCCTGCATCTTTCCGGATTTCCGGCACACGATCTTCCCGCAAGCGACGTCGACCTGTATCACACCATCGGCATTGTCACGGTGCCGCAGGATGTCGGCCTCGGGCACGCGCCAACAGGGGCCTTCGTCAGCTTCGAGGACAATATCGATCACCTCAATTTCCGCGACCTACCGCCGGGTACGCGACTCGCACAGGCACGGGGCACGTCCTCGGTGCCGCTGGTAGTGATCAACGACCACGGCCACGAAGTCACTGCCGACTATCTCGAACTGCGCAACGGTGAAATCCTCACCCGCCGCGCCATCATGCCGGCGATGCTCACGCTCGATCACCGCGTGATCCGGCAGGACTGCCTGTGTTATTTCATGGAGCGACTGCATTATCCGGTTGCGTGATCACTGCAATCACGGCGTTTGCAGTTAAGATTACCGACCATGACCGTCAAAACCTCTGCCCTCCTGGCCACCTTCATTCTGGCGCTGATTCCCGCAATCGGCTGGGGTGCAACCGCGGCAGACACGGCACTGGCTGAAAAAACCGCCATGACCTACCGCCAGCGTGCCGGACAGGGCGACGCCGATGCGGCGCTGCGGCTCGGCAACATGGTCAGCAAAGGCAGTGTCGCCGCGCTGAAATTCGGCGAGGCCGTCGACTGGTACCAGAAAGGCTGCACGCTCGGCAGTCTGTCAGCCTGCCATAACGCCGGGGTTTCGTACGAACATGGCCGCAACGGCGCCAAACGCGACTACTACGAGGCCGCAACCTACTACCTGCAGGCCGCGGAGCGTGCGTTCCTGCCGTCGCAGATCAATCTGGCCATCCTGCACGCCAACGGTCGCGTCACGTCGCAGGACCACCGCGAAGGCCTGAAATGGCTGCTGATCGCACAGAGAAGTGCCGCACAATGCGCCGACAAGCCCGTCTGCCGATCCATCATTGACGATCGATACGGCCATCGCCAGCGCCTGGAAGCGCAACTGTCCGAGCGCGATCGGCGCGAAACCCGGGATCTGGCCGAGGCCTGGCAGCCGGTGCGCCGGTAGCGGCCTCAAATGCGCGGCTTTTGCGCATTTCGCCTTCACAAATGGCAAAAAGACCTTCCCCGGCTGTGACTTTAATCCTATTTTTTGGCCGGCCGATGCACTAGCCTCAAAGCGTGATTCCGTGGACTTTTGCACATAAACCACGACACGCAATGCAGGGGGCGCAGTGGACATGCTGCAGCAGATCAATCACTGGTTCGACAAATTCGTCGCGTGCCTGTCCATGCCGATGTCGGGCCCCGCATGCCGGCCCCTGTGGGAAGCGGTGATGTACACCAGTGCCGCATTCGGTCTGGTGGTGACGCTCTGGGCGGCCTGGAAAATCGGCTCGGCCTGGAGGGCGCAGGCAGCGGCGCAACGGGAAGAAGAAGAGCGCCAGCGCCTCGCCGAAGAACATATCGAACGTAAACGGCAATTCATTGACGACCGCGACATTGCGGCAGAAGTCACCGA
>JBFKCU010000298.1:0-4021 GCA_041620115.1 Burkholderiales bacterium
CGCAGGTCGTGCACGACGAGGTCAAAGCCCGCCTTGCGCAGATTGAGTGCCATGGCGCCACCCATGGTGCCGAGTCCGATGAATCCGATTTTCATGATGTCTCCCTGTTTCTTCAGAAGTCGCGGGTCACGGCGATGTCACGCATGACCGCGGCGGGTGTGTGATGGCGGGGCTCGCGCTCCCGCGCGAGTTCATCATTATCATCAAAGGCCTGCAGATAGGAACCCAGTTCACGCGCATGGGCAACCACGGCGCGCCCGAAACGCACGCGCGCCTGTGAATAGCGCGGCAACGCCTGCGTCAGATCATTGCCGCAGTCGCGCAGGGTGTCGGCCAGCGCCATGGCATCGCTGGCGGCCTTGGATACGCCCATGCCGCAGTGCGGGCGCGCCACAAACGCCGCATCGCCAAGCAATACCACGCGCCCGATCGCCATGGCCTGCGATTCCAGATCGAAAATCGCCTGGAAAAACGGTTGCCGGGTCTTGGCCACGACTTCGGCAAACTGCGGCGACAGCGCATCCTGCGCCGCGCGGCGCATGTCGGACAGGACTTCCTCGCGAATCAGCGGTGGCGGTATGGCCATGTCGTGCTGGCGGCCGTGGATGTCGGTGCAGAGCTGTGGCAGCACGCGTTCCGCATGTGCGGTGCGGTACCAGACAAAGTTGTAGCAGCGCTCACCCTCGCGGGTGGAGTTGCTGAATCCGGCGACCGGATAACCGAGCATGTGTTCACCCGGCGCAAGGCTGAAGCCGAACAGCGGGAACAGGTCGTGATGCGTCGACCGCGTCAGCTCATTCTCGTCGACCAGCCCGCGCCAGGCGATGTAGCCGGCGTAGACGGGCCGGTCCTGCGGCGCGAGCTGTGCGCGTACCGTGGAACGGATGCCGTCAGCGCCGACCAGCAGGTCGGCACGCGCCTGCGAGCCGTTGGCGAAGTGCGCGGTGACGCCGTGCGCATCGGGTTCAATCGCGGTGCAGGCGTGGCCGAAGTGGTAACGCTCGTCCGGCAACGCTTCCTTGAGCAGGGCATACAGGCGCCCCCAGGTGGTCAGGCACTGGCGGATGTCGAGTGTGCCGATCGCCGCGCCCTTGCGGTCGAACGTGATGCGACCGGCGATATCGACGCCGAAGGTTTCGTCGATGACGATGCCGATGCGCTTCAGGGCGGCGAAGAGATCCGGATGGGTGATGATGCCGGCACCGCGGCCCGCCAGCGCTTCGCCTGCCTGCTCATAGACGTGCACATCCCAGCCCTGGCGGTGCAGCAGGTTGGCGGCAAACAGGCCGCCGAGCGAGCCGCCGATGACCAGTGCGCGCGGCGGTCGTTGCGCGTCGCGCATTGAAACTCAGGCAGCCTGCTGGGCTTCGGCGCCGGGGTAATTCAGCTCGATGGTCACGCCGCTGGGATCTTCGAAGAACACCTGATGCAGGCTCAGCGAGGGCACGGAACGCTCGCGAAACGCGACCCCGTTTTTTTTCAGTCGGGCCAGCATGTCGGCGAGCCCGGTGGCGGTGAAGGCCATGTGATCGACGGTGCCGGTGCCGTTCAGCGTATCAAGATCCTTGTCGCCGAGGTAGTCCTTCAACCCCTGCGGATCGTTGAGATCAATGCCGATGATGTGCACGACACCGGTGGTTTCCGGATACTGCTTGTCGTTGTACAGCCACAGACCCGGGAACTTGAACGGCGGGCGGAAGCCGACCTGGAATCCCATGACTTCGGTGTAGAAACGACGCGACGCCTCAACATCCAGCGTGCGGATTGAAAAATGGTCGAGTTTGCCGATGGGCATAGCGTGACTCCTGCGATTATTGCAGTGGTGAGAAGGCCGAGGGCATCAGTATCTTGTTTTCCTGCGCGACCAGCACGGCGTCGGGCATGCCCTCTTTCTTGGCTACGGCAGACGGCGGCCAGACACCGGCGGCGACTGCTTTCTCGCGCGCCTCATTGCGCGCATCGAGTGACGGATAGGACCAGATGTGGGTGAAGCGGTTGACGCCGCCGAGTTCCGCGTACCACACGGCAACCAGAGGACTGAACTTGACGCGCGCCGGGATGGCCTTGTTCCACACTTCGAGGATTTTCGGCAGTTCGCCCGGTGCATGGGTGTACGTGCGCATTTCGAAATACGGGCCCATCTTGCCCGGCTTGATTTCCGGCGAGACCGCAAACGGAATGAAGATTTCGGAGCGCATGTTGAGCAGGAATTCGCCGATTTTCGGCGGCCAGTTGCCGGCCTGTACGGCGGCGGCACGGATTTTTTCGCGTTCGGCGAGATCCTTGTACGGCCACACATGGATGATCTGATTGAGCGGACCGATCTCGGTGTGCCAGAACGCGGCGAGCGGCGAGAGTTTCTTGCGCTGCTCATAGGCTTCGCCGAAGCGCTTCTCGACTTCCGCCAGCGATTTGGGCTTGATGTCGTAAGTCCGTACTTCGTAAATCATGGGGTCTCCTCAGGATGGTCGCCGCGATATGAAGCGGAGAGTTTACCAGAGGAGACGTAGTGCGCCGGCGCCGCACCCGGGTGTCTAAAGGCCTTCGTCGGCCTGTTGCCCGGCGTGGTAGGTCGAATACACCAGCACCGGAATCGGCATCTGGCCGAGATGCTGCTCGATCAACGGCTTCACCTCTTCCCACGCCAGCCGCCCGACACCGGCGGCCAGCCTGGGCAGTGCAATGCTGGTGAATTTTTCCTGCTGTGCGAGCTTGTGCAGTTCGCGCAGTGCGTGGCCCACATGCTGCAACGTGGCCGGTCCGGGATTGCCGCCATGATGTCCCTGCGCACCTTCCTGCGTGAACAGGCTGACGATCCGGGTCCCGTCGGCACCCATCCAGGCCCACAGCGTGCCGGGTTTCGGACTCTGCTGGCAGAAGTGGCGGAAGTCCTTGTACATCGCCGGGGCGCGCTCACGTAACTGCAGTGCGAGCCCGCTGTGAAACGGATCGTTGGGTGCCACGCCGTGCGCAATGACCTGCGCCTTGCTCAGTAATATGTCGCCGCTGACTTCCTTGATCATCAAAATTTCTCCGTGGTGATTGGTAAGGGTGGAAAAGATGTGTGTTGCATATAGTCACCGTAGCATCGCCCGGCACCGCGGAGCTTGACGCAACGCAAACAATGTCCGGTTTCCGCGACGCAATCGCAGCCGTCCTGAATTTCCGCGCGAAAGCGCCACTGATCCCGGATGCCGGCCCATGAAGGTGGGCGTTGCGCGGGGTCTCGAGTTTGACCGAGGCGTAGCCGGCTACAATTGCCTTGCCGATTCGCTGAGCAGTTGCCTGAACCAGCGATGTGCGGGTTGTTTATGTGTGCGTTCGTGCCAGTACATTGCAATGCGGACGTCAGGGACCTCCAGCGGCAGCGGCAGGATCTGCAATGGATGGTGCAATGCCATGGCCAGCGCCAGTCGTTCCGGCACGGTGGAAATCAGGTTGGATTGTGTCACCGCATTGGCCAGCGCGAATGCGTTTTGCACTTGCAGTGCGATGCGCAGCCGCCCGCCCAGGGCGGTGACCGCAGCATCCACTGCGCCAGTCAGCACACGGGTGCGCGGGCGTTCGACGCGGACGTGGGCGGCATCGAGGTACTGTGCCGCGCTGATACGGTTTTTCACGCGCGAATGATTTTGGCGTGCTATGCACACCAGCGGATCCCGGAACAGCAGCTTGACGCGCAGCAACTGCGGCGGATTTGGAAGCCAACCGAGGCGGATATCGATTTCGCCGCTTTCAAACCAGTCCGGCGCGTGTTCCGGATCCGATGTGCGAAAGGCGATGTCGATGCCCGGCGCTTGTGTCTCGAGTTGCGCCATCAGGAGCGGCGCCAGCAGGTATTCAACATATTCCGGAGTCATCACCACAAACCGGGTGCGGGTTGTTTCCGGTACGAATTCGGCCGGCCTGGTGACCAGTCGTTCGGCGCCGTCAAGCAGCGCCTGGACTTCGGACTCCAGTTCGAGTGCCCTCGCTGTAGGGGTCATGTGGCCGTACCCCTTCAGCAGCAGCGGATCGTCAA
>JBFKCU010000299.1:0-4014 GCA_041620115.1 Burkholderiales bacterium
ACCGGATCGAGACCGGCACTTTTCTGGTCGCGGTGGCGGCCACCGGCGGTGATGTGCGCCTGACCGGGGCGCGCCCCGATACGCTGGATGCCGTGCTCGACAAGCTGCGCGACATGGGCGTGCACATCGAAGCCGGCGGGAACTGGATACACGTCAAGGCCAGCGGCGCGAGGAAAGCGGTCAGCGTGCGCACCGCGCCGTACCCGGCGTTTCCCACCGACATGCAGGCACAGTTCATGGCGCTGAACAGCGTGGCGCAGGGCGCATCGCGCATCGTCGAGACCATCTTCGAGAACCGCTTCATGCATGTGCAGGAGCTGCAGCGGCTGGGCGCCGATATCGAAGTCGAGGGCAACACCGCGGTGATCAAGGGCGTGGCCGGTCTGAATGGCGCAACCGTGATGGCGACCGATCTGCGTGCCTCGGCTAGCCTCGTGGTGGCCGGGCTGATCGCGCAGGGCAAGACCACGATCGAACGGATCTACCATCTTGACCGTGGTTACGAGCGCATCGAAGAGAAGCTGTCGAAGCTGGGTGCACGCATCCAGCGGGTGAGCTGAGGAGATCGGCATGGCGTTGCGCGACTACACGCTGAGCAAGCTGTTCTTTGATCTGCAGGAGCCGGCGAAGGCGGCCGAGTATCGCGCCGGGCGCGCAGCAGTGCTCGACCGCTACGCGCTCAAGCCCGAAGTGCGCGCCGCCGTTGAGGCAGATGACGTTGCTTATCTCGCCCGACTGGTCAATCCGTACCTGCTGCGTTTTTATTTCTTTGTGGCCGGGATGCCCGAAGACGAGTTTCTGCGCCGCATCCGCGGCAGTGACGGAGGCCACCATGGCTGAACTTGCAGGCGTTTATGCGGCCAGCCATGGTCCGCTGATCGTGCGCAACTGGGCGAACGTGAAGCCCGCGGACCAGCAGGCGATCAGCGACGGATACGCCGAGCTGGGGCGGCGCATCAGGGCTGCGCGTCTCGATGCGCTGGTGATCATTTCGCCGGACCACTGGGTCAACTTTTTCATCGACAACCTGCCGTCGATCTGTGTCGGCGTCGGCGAAACCCATGGCGGACCCAACGAGCCGTGGATGATGAAGGAATTCCCGCACGCGCAACTGCCGGGGCATCCGCAACTCGCGCGCCACATCCTCGAGACCGCGCTGGATTCCGGGTTCGAGCCGTCGGTGTCGTACAAGCTGATTCTCGATCACGGCTTCTGCATACCGCTGCTGAAGGCCGGGCTTGATCCGCTGCCGGCGATTGTGCCCATCGTGTTCAATGACATCGAGCCGCCGTTTCCGTCGGTGGCGCGGTGTTACGCCTGGGGTGAAATGCTGTCACGGGCGATCGCAACCATGCCGGGCGATCTGCGCGTCGGCGTGCTGGGCAGCGGCGGACTGAGCCATTCGATCGGCGAACCGAACATGGGGCTGGTCGAGGAGGAATTCGACCGCCAGTGCATCCGCCATTTCGAGCAGGGGGATTCGGCAGCGCTGTGCGGTTTCCTGTCGCAGCGGCTGCCGCAGGTCGGCAACGGCGGATCTGAAATCCGCAACTGGGTGGCGGCGCACGGCGCAGCCGGCGGCCGCGGATTCGAATTGATCAATTACCGCGCGGTACCGGAGGTGTATGTCGGCTGCGGATTCGCGGCGTGGGATCTGGCTGCGCGCGGTTGACCGATGCGGCCTGCCGGATCTACTTACTCAGTTGTTTCTAAATCATTTTATGCCGGCAGGTCCATGTCTGCGGCATAGGCGTTCTGCTTGTAGTGAAACGGCACCGGGCCATCGGGCAGGCCGCCGATGAATTGTTTGACGAACGGATCCGCGGATTTCTTCACGTCGTCGGTCGTGCCCTGCGCGACCACCTTGCCATCGGCGAGGAAGTAGACATAGTCGATGCAGCGCAGGGCTTCCTGTGCGTCGTACGAGACCACGATTGAAGTCACGCCCAGCGCGTCATTGAGCCGGCGGATCAATTCGCCCACCACGTTGCACGAAATCGGGTCCAGCCCGGCGAACGGTTCGTCGTAAATGATCAGGTCGGGATCGAGCGCGATGGCACGCGCGAGACCGACGCGCCGCACCATGCCGCCGGAACATTCGGCGGGCATCAGCTGTGCCGCACCACGCAGGCCGACGGCATTGAGCTTCATCAATACCAAGTCGTTGATCATGTCTTCGGGCAGGTCGGTTTTTTCGCGCATCTGGAAGGCGATGTTCTCGAACACCGACAGGTCGGTAAACAAGCCGCCCTGCTGGAACTGCATGCCCATGCGGCGGCGCAGCCGGTACAGTGCGGTACGGTCGAGCCGGTGGATGTCCTCGCCGAGCACTCTGACGGTGCCGCGTGCCGGCTGCAGTTGCGCGCCGATCAGCCGCATCAGCGTGGTCTTGCCGCAGCCGCTGGCACCCATGATGCCGACGACCTGGCCGCGCGGGATGGTCAGGTTCACGGACTTGAAAATTTCGTGCGCGTCGTAGGAGAACGCGAGATCTTCGATTTCTACGATATGGTCTGTAGCCATGAAGCGGCGGGAATCGGCCCGGGTTGGAATGGTGAGGCTGGAGTGTAACGCGCAGCGCCGGTTTCGTGAACCGCAGGCACCCCGGCGGGCGGTGGAAATACGTTACAATTCAGCACTTTCCCGAGCGCCCGCGGGTGCCGGTTTGTAGTCTCATTCCGCCCAGTCACGCCGTCATGATTACCATCGCGCTCTCCAAGGGTCGAATCTTTGAGGAAACCGTGCCGCTGCTGAAAGCCGCGGGCATCGTCACGCGCGAGAACCCCGAGGTTTCGCGCAAGCTGATCATCGCCACCAACCGCCGCGACGTGCGCGTGATCATTGTGCGTGCGACCGATGTGCCGACCTATGTGCAGTTCGGCGGTGCCGACCTCGGTGTCGCCGGCAAGGACGTGCTCGACGAGCATGGCGGCGCCGGCCTCTACCAGCCGCTGGATCTGAAGATTGCCAGGTGCCGGATGATGGTCGCCGTGCGCAAGGATTTCGATTACGCCAGCGCGGTGCGCCAGGGCGCGCGCCTGAAGGTGGCCACCAAGTACGTGCGGGTGGCACGCGAGCATTTCGCGGCCAAGGGCGTACATGTCGATCTGATCAAGCTCTACGGCTCGATGGAACTGGCACCACTGACCGGCCTGGCGGACGCCATCGTCGATCTGGTCAGCACCGGCGGCACGCTGAAAGCCAACGGGCTGGTCGCGGTCGAGGAGGTGGGGCAGATCAGCTCGAGGCTGGTGGTGAACCAGGCTGCGCTCAAGCTGAAGCGCGCGGCATTGCAGCCGCTGATCGATACCTTCGCCCGTGCTGTCGGTTGATCATGCGCAGGCTGTCCACCACTCAGGCTGACTTCGACGCGCGGCTCACCGAGCTGCTGGCGTTCGAGACGGCGCAGGATCCCAAGGTCGACGCGACGGTTGCGGCCATCCTTGCGGACGTCAAGGCGCGTGGCGATGCCGCGGTGCTCGAGTACACCGCACGCTTTGACGGGGTGACCGCGGAATCACTGGCCGAGCTGGAAGTGCCCCGCGCTGAGCTGCAGGCGGCGCTGGCGCGCATCCCGGCCGCGCGCCGCAGCGCACTCGAGTCCGCCGCCGCACGCGTGCGCGATTACCACGAGCGCCAGCGCGCGCAGTCCTGGGGTTACACCGATGCCGACGGCAACGAACTGGGCCAGCAGATCACGCCGCTGGACCGGGCGGGCTTGTATGTGCCCGGCGGCAAGGCCGCGTATCCGTCCTCGGTGATCATGAATGCCGTGCCGGCGAAAGTTGCGGGCGTTGGCGAAGTGATCATGGTGGTGCCGACACCGCGCGGCGAGAAAAACGATCTGGTGCTGGCGGCCGCCGCGATCTGCGGCGTCGACCGGGTGTTCACCATCGGCGGCGCGCAGGCGGTCGCGGCGCTCGCCTACGGCACCGCGACGATACCGCAGGTGGACAAGATCGTCGGACCGGGAAATGCCTATGTCGCGGCGGCGAAACGCCGGGTGTTTGGCGT
>JBFKCU010000300.1:0-4002 GCA_041620115.1 Burkholderiales bacterium
ACGCGAGGCCTCGCGCAGCAGCCCGCGCACGGCACAGATCTTGGTCGCCATCTCCGCCAGCCGGATGGCGGTGGCCTGGTGCTTGATCAGGATTTTTCCGCCCTGCACGTATTCCTGCACATATTTGGCGGTTTCCTCGAAAGCACGCACGGCCACGCCGATGTTCTTCGAGCCCTGGATGATCTTGCCGGGACGGAAGTAGATGCCGGCCTTGGACAGCGCCGTGTTCTCCACCAGCAAATGGTCTTCGGGCACTTCCATGTCTTCGAACGAAATCTCGCCGTTGTTCATGTAACGGCCGCCCATGGTTTCATTGCAGCGCTGCACCGTCAGGCCCTTGGTGTCGCGCGGCACCAGAAAGCTCGACGTGCCCTGCAGCATGCCGACCTTGGTGTTGGTATTGGCGTAGATGACATAGAGTTTCGCATCGTAGGCATTGGTGATGAACTGCTTGCGCCCGTTGATCACCCAGCGATCGCCCTTCTTCACGGCCTTGGTCTGCATCGCGGCCTCGGGCACGTTGTAGGGCAGCCAGCGGTCCGACGCACCGCGCGGTTCAGTCAGGCAATGTGACAGCAGGAATGACGGGTCCTTGACCACCCGCGGAAACCACAACTCCTGCAGATGTCGCGGCGCGACATTGCGCAGCAGCACCGACACTTTCCAGATCTGCACCATTTTCTCGGCGAGGCCGCAGTCACCGCGCGAAATTTCCTCCGAGATCACGGCGAACGTCTGGGTTTCGGTTTTCGGATCCAGCGGCGTGCCGCCGAACTCCTCGGGCACGCCGAGCGTGCGGATGCCGATGCGGTCGGCCACCTCGAGGATTTCCGGCGGCAGGCGCTCCTCCGGCGTCATGTTCCATTCGCGCTGCCAGTTTTTGCGGGTAAACGGGATCACGTGCTCGTCGGCAAACTTGCGCGTGACGTCGCGCATCATGCGGGTCTCTTCGGAAAGACCGCGTTCGGCCATTGCATCCAGTACGCTCATTGTGACTATCCTTCGTGAGAAAAATATTTCGGCGCAACAGCACAGGGACTCCGGGCGCCGGGTACAAAAAACGGGCCGCGTGGTTCAGCACGCGACCCCGGTGAGAACTGCAATCAGTTGGTGGCTTTGAGTCCCACGGCCTTGATGAGGTTGGCGTTTTCCCGCATCGACTCCTGCACTTCCTTGCGGAAGGCCGCCGAGTCACGAATGATGATTTCGGTGGCCTGGAAGGCCATCGCTTTTTTCACATCGGGCAATTCCATGGTTTTCTCGACCGCCACGCGCACTTTGTCCATGACCGCTTTCGGCGTGCGTTTCGGCGCAAAGAAGCCCATCCAGCCGGTGTAATTGAAGCCCGGTATGGTATCGGCAATGGGCCTGATATCGGCCGGCAGCAGGTTCGTCGGCCGGTTGAGACTGTGGCCGATCGCACGCATGCGCTTGGCTGCCACATGGGTCATGGCCGCGGCCGACGGGATCAGCGACCACTGCGACTCGCCCGAGACCACGGCGGCCGACGAAGCACCGCCGCCCTTGTAGGGCACATGCAGCGACTCGACCTTGGCCTTTTGCAGGAAATACGCACCCGACAGATGGCTTTGCGAGCCGACCCCCGCCGACGCCATGTTGAACGGCTTCGCGCCGCTCTTGGCGTAGGCGATGAGTTCCGGCACTGATTTGACCGGCAGCGCATTGGCCACCACCAGCACGTTCAGCGTCTCGGCGAACTGCACCACCGATTCATAATCGTTTACCGGATGGTAGGTCGGCGTCTTCACCAGCAGTCGGGCGATAGTGGACGCTGCGGTGGTGGCCGCGATCAGCGTATACCCGTCCGGGTTGGCGTCTTTGGCGATTTCCATGCCGATGATGCCGCCCGCACCGGCGCGGTTGTCGATGACCAGTTGCTGGCCGATGACGCCCCCCAGATTGTTGGTGACGATGCGGGTCAGGGTGTCGACGGAACTGCCCGCGCCGTTAGGCACGAGCACGCGGATGGATCGACTGGGGTATTGGTCGGCAGCAACGGCGCCGACCGACAGGCAGACACCGGATGCGGCAAGCAGTACGGCGAATAGATTGTTGAGTTTCATTAGGCTCCTCCACGGTCGCAGGTTTTTTTGGGTTTTACGGACGACGAGACCGAGGAGAATTCTGTTCCGATTGCCGCAGCATGGCAACCATGTACAACCAAATTGGTCGCCCCGCATCAGGGTCAGGCCGGCGGGTGCACCGCCCGCCGGTGCTGCGACGGTGGCAATACCGTTCAGATGGCCGGCGGATCCTCGCGCACAACCTGCTCCGCGAAGCGCATGTCAGCCAGATCCTCAAACGCGAACCGCGTCTTGATCGCGCCGCAGCCGAGCATGGCGTCGCGCAGCCACTCGACACCGGCGCGATGCTGCAGCGGGTTGCTGTTCCATACCGAGCCCGCCTGGTAGCGTTCATAACAGGCCGCGAGCGTGGTCGCGGGCGTACCCGGAAAATATTCCGCCACCGCTGCTGCCAGCGTGTGCGCGTCATGCGCGGCGATCCATTTCTGCGTGCGGTACATCGCCCGTGTCATGCGCAATGCAGTGTCAGCATGGTCTTTGAGAAACCGCCGTGTCGTGTTGAACGTGGTGTACGACGCCGGACCGCGGCTTGCCGCCGCATACCAGACATGGCCCACGCCCCCTGCGACGGCATTGTGCGCGAGCGGCTCGAACACCTGGATCACGTCCACCTCACCGGTGCGCAGGCGCTCGACGTTGTCGCTCATGCTGCGCGGCGGCGCACAGCGCATGCCCGCCGGATCGATGCCGGCGAGCCGCAGGTCATGTTGCAGGCAGTACCACGGCGTCGGCACTTCGCTGACCACCGCCAGCGTCTTGCCCGCGAGATCCGCCATGCGAAAGTTCGCGTTCGGTTCGCGACCGACCAGATAGAACGGATCGCGCCCCACCACCTCGCAGAAACTCACGATGTCGCAGCCGGGATCGTCGTCGTGTGCATGCATCACCCGCATCGGCCCGCCCCACGACACCTGCCCGGCGCCGGACGCCAGGTTTTTCAGGGTCTGGTCGGCCGCTGCGGACGTTTGCAGGCGCACATCAACACCTTCGGCTTTGTACGCGCCCAGTGCGAATGCCGCATAGAACGGCGTGTAAAACACTGCGCGGAAATTCTCGATCAGCGTGACGGTCATTACCGCTTCTTTCCCGGCTGCATGGTTGATTTGACCAGCGAGCGCGGATCGCGCGGCCGCCAGCGTCCGGAATCGACTTGCGCGAGGAATTCCGCGGTCAGGTGGTTGAACAGCGCCGGCTCTTCGACATTGACCGCGTGGCCGGTATTCGGCACCACGGTCAGCCACGCCGACGGACACACGCGCTTGATGAACAGCCCCGGCTCCAGGCAGTTGTTGTCTTCATCACCGCTCATCATGTGCAGCGGCACCTTCAATTTGCGCAACTGCCGCTCGAGACTGTGGATCGTCGGCCGCTTTGCCTGCACGCCGCGCAGTGTATTGGCCGAGCCCAGCGCCGAGTGCTTGGCGAATTCGGCGCAGAACTGCGCGAAGCCGCGCGGATCCTTGTTCTGGAACTGCACCCGCGACGGGCCGATCTGGTACGGCTTGATTGCCTCGCGCGTGCCCAGCGTCTCGAAGCGTTTTGCCATGACTTCGGTGTCCTGCAGAAACTGCCTGCGCTTGTCGGCATCGGAACCGTAGCCGACGCCAATCGCGGTCAGCGACAATGCCATGCGCGCATGGCGCAGGCCGAAATGCACCGTGGCATAGCCGCCCATCGAACAGCCGATGATGTGCGCTTTTTTCAGCTTCAGATGGCGCATCACCGCGGCGATGTCATCGGCCGCCAGCGCCTGCGAGTACTTGGACCGTGCGCGCGGCACATCCGAGGGCGGATAACCTCGTGCGTTGAAGGCGATGCAGCGATAACGCCGCGAAAAAAACCGCAACTGCGGTTCCCAGCTGCGCAGGTCATCGGCAAACTCGTGCACGAACACGAT
>JBFKCU010000301.1:0-4001 GCA_041620115.1 Burkholderiales bacterium
CCGACGGACCCCGACATCGAGCCCGAAAACAACAGACTTGCATAAATGGTTATATTTGCATTGCCCAGGCTCGGATTCGCAGTCACCGTCAGCCGGTCATTCCATGAGGCAAATGCAGATCCAACGCCTGAGGCGGCGTTAAAGGAGTAGGCAGGCGACGTCGTAGGATCCGCGGATACCGAGTTAGAGGTGTAGGCCTTGAGGGTTCCGATGCTGGCAGCAGCAGTCGCTGAACCCGCGGTAGCCACATTTCCTCCACCGGGCGATGCGCCGCTGACGGAACCGGAAGCCGTATTTGTTGCAGTACCCAGACCCGTGGCGTTTGTGATTTTTGATTCGGTATAGGTATAGCCTGGACTGTTAGTGCCGCCGCTCGAAAAAACATCAACCCTGCTATCTGCTGCTGCGATTCCGGAAAATAATGCAGAGAAACCGACGATCAAACCGATAATGAGTTTCATGAAAGCCCTTTATTGATATTGTTGGTAGACGACCGCCGCGGCGAAGCAAAAGCCTACGCTAGAAACACTGATCTGTAATGACAAACCGTTCCTTAGTGCGAACGCGACTGTGACGTGACTATGATCAATTCATAAAACGGCGTCCATAGTTGAAACATCCCAAGTTATGCTGGCTAACTTGGTTGTCGACGCTTAGTAACTAAGTAAGAAGTCAAATTTTGCATTTGCGCATGAGGGGAGGCTGATCCCGAACGGGCTGCCACTTCCGCGGTGCATTTGGCCGGGCATTCAAGCCGGAGTAAGGGGTCATGCATTAGCCGGACGAGGGACCCGCACGCAGCCTCATGCGACTCTGTCGCCGAGGTGCTGCAATGCCGAGGAAAAGGCTGCCGCGAACAGTTCATGCGCCTTGCGCCGCACGACATCATCCGGTCCGGGGGGATTGGCCACCATCGGCGTTATATTGATTTCCCAGACGTGCAGGCGCCCGGCCTGGACGGCGTAGTCGATGCGGCCGTAACCGATGTTTGCCAGTTTGCAGACCTCGCGCAGGTGATTCGCGTGGGGATTTGATTCGAGGTAGGCAATTTCCTCGGCGAGCTGTGCGCTGCCGGTCAGATCCGGTGATTTGACCATCCAGTTCGTGCTGAAGAACAAGTGCCGGGGCACGATCCGATTGCCGACCACGAAGGCGCCGTATTTGCGGTAAATCCCGTTCTCGTCCCGGGTATCACTCAATTCGATGGCCAGCAGGCCGTCGTGAGATTTCCATTGCGCCAGAGCGATTTCGTACTCCTGTCGGTTGTGCAGCAACGGTATCTGGCTCTGTTGCGTACCGGCATCCCGGCGCAGGAACAGCGGATAGCGGGCTGTAGCCGGCACGTCGCCGGCCCGCCAGGCTGCAAAGCTGTTGATTCCACGCTCATGCAGCATGCGCAGCAAAGCGTAGCGCCGCATCGAAGTCAGGGGGTCATTAATGACGCTGTCCGGTCCATAGCGTTCCATCAGGGCGCTGCGTAGTTTCGCCACAATCTGACGTGATTGCGATGGCGGATCGTGGCTGCCGAGAAATCCGCCGATACTGGAGAAAATATAAGTGGCCCGGGGCAGGGTCACCGGCGTATCGGACAGGATCTGCTCGTAGGTCAGAATCCTGATGCTGCCGGCGACCGACTTGCCCCATGTCGCCAGAAAGCCTCCCATGGCGGCTGCGTGTCGCGCAGCGGTGAGGTAGTAAATCATCGATGACCGGTGGGGCCTATTGATTGGTTGCCGGCTTCACTTCTACCAGACAGTCGTAATACGTCGCCGCGCCGCCCATGTCGGCAATCGCCTGCGACGTCACTTCGTTGGCATTGCGCCGGTCGGCGGTGAGTTTTTTCCACCACACCGACGGTGCCGACACCACGCCGGGACGTACGGTATCCGTAATGCGTGCACGGACGGTGTAACTGCCTCGGCCATTAAAAACGCACACCGGTGCACCTTCGTTTATGCCACGACTCGCGGCATCGTCGGGATGGATGTCCAGTGATGGTGCCCCGGCATCCTTTAATGCAAAGTCGAGGTTCGCGAACGAGGAGTTGAGGAAATGCCGGTGCGGCGGCGAGATGAAGGCCAGCGGATAACGCTGTGCCAGTTCCGGATTGCTGGTCGGCCCTTCGCGTGGCGGCGTGTAACCGGGCAGCGGGTCGAGGCCCTGGGCTTTTGCAGTCTCGCTCCAGAACTCGCATTTTCCCGACGGCGTCGGAAAGCCGCCGTTGGCGAACGGTGCCGCCGGCACATTGAGCCGTTGCCAGCCGCGCTCCTTCAAGGAGTCCCAGGTGATACCTTCGAGCGCGGACGATTTTGAATCCAGCGCCTGGCGGCACATGTCCTCGTCGGAATCGCGCAGGCAGACGTCATCAAAACCCATGCGCGCGGCGAGCAGGCGGAAGACTTCGGTATTGGGTTTGCACTCGCCCAGCGGTGCGATGGCCGGCTGGCTGGCCTGCACGTACATATGGCCGTAGGACTTGTGGATGTCGTGGTGCTCGAGCTGCGTCGTCGCCGGCAGCAGGATGTCGGCGTAATCGGCGGTGTCGGTCTGGAAAATTTCATGGACGACGGTGAACAGGTCTTCGCGCGCGAAGCCTGCCATGACCTTGCGCGATTCCGGGCACACGGCCACCGGGTTGTTGTTGTAGACGAACACAGCCTTCACCGGCGGGTCTGCTGTCGTCAGCGCGTCGCCCAGTGACGCGAGGTTGAGGGTGCGCGGCTTGCCATGGATCAGTTCCGGGTGTTCGAGTGCACGGTGGTTGAAGCCGTAAAAATCCGCCGTGGTCATGATCACGCCGCCTGCGGCGTCCCGCCATGCGCCGGTCAGCGCCGGCAGGCAGGCGATGGTGCGCGTGGCCATGCCGCCGCCGGCATGGCGCTGCATGCCGTAGTTGAGGCGGATCATCGCCGCGCGGGTGCCGGCATATTCGCGGGCGAGGTGGATAATTTCGTCGGCGGTGATGCCGCAGATCGCGGCGGCGCGCGCAGGCGTCCATTCATGCACCCGCTGTGCCAGCTCCTTGAAGCCCAGCGTGTGCTGCGCGATGTAGTCGGCATCGGTCAGGCCCTCGCCGATGATCACATGCATCATCGCCAGTGCAAGCGCGGCGTCGGTTCCGGGGTACAGGGCGATGTGCTGATGGCACTTTTCGGCGGTTTCGTTGCGCCGCGGATCGATGATGACCAGCCGCGCACCCTTGCGCTTGGCTTCCTGGCAGCGCGACCAGAAATGCAGGTTGGAGGTCACCGGGTTGGAACCCCAGATCAGGATGAGCTTTGACTGACCGGCCTGCTCCGGGTCACACCCCACGGACCCGCCCAGGGTGACCTTCATGCCCGCCTTGCCTGCGGATGAGCACAGTGTGCGCTCCAGCAGACTCGCGCCAAGGCGGTGGAAAAAGCGCCGGTCCATGCCGGCATAATTGATCATGCCCATGGTGCCGGCGTAGCTGACGGGCAGGATTTTCTGCGGATTTTCGGCAGCGATGGCCTGGAAGCGCGTGGCAATGGTGTCCAGTGCTTCATCCCAGCTGATGCGGGTGAAACGGCCCTCGCCTTTCGCACCGGCGCGTTTCATCGGGTAAAGAATGCGTGACGGTGCGTAAGTGCGGTCCAGATAGCGGGCCACTTTGGTGCACAACGTGCCACTGGTAAACGGCATGTCGCCGCCGCGGATGGCGACGGCTTCGCCGTTCTCGACGGTGATTTCCAGCGCGCAGGTGTCCGGACAGTCGTGGGGACAGGCGGCCTTGACGATGCGGCGGGTGGATTCTGGCGGTGCGGTATCCATGTCAGTCACGTTCAGACAAGGCTGCATCATAAGTCCACAGGGGCGAATTGCCTATGGCGCGACCGCGGGCGACGCCGAATCCGGTATCATCCGACAGCTGTGGCATCTCTCAGCTTCAAACTTTCGGTTCCGACTCGGAGATTGGACATGAACTCAAGCATTTTCGTGCGCCGCATCACGCTGGCGCTGGCCCTGTCTTTTTTTTCAGG
>JBFKCU010000302.1:0-3991 GCA_041620115.1 Burkholderiales bacterium
GGCCTCGGACCGGCGAAATACGCGCAGCTGCAGGCGGCGCTGGAGATCGCAAGGCGTACGTTGCGGGAAAAACTCGACTCCGGTGCGGCTCTGTCCGCACCCGGCGCGGTGCGCGATTACCTGCGCCTGGTGCTCCATGGCCGTCCACACGAGGTATTTGTCGCCGTGTTCCTCGATGCCCAGCATCGCGTCACGGCGTGCGAGGAACTGTTTCGCGGCACGCTGACGCAGACCAGCGTTTACCCGCGTGAAGTGGTCAAGCAGGCGCTGCATCACAATGCCGCTGCGGTAATTTTTGCCCACAATCATCCTTCGGGCGTGGCAGAGCCCAGCCGCGCCGATGAGGCATTGACCGTGGCCTTGAAACAGGCGCTGGCGCTGGTCGATGTGCGCGTACTGGATCATTTTGTTGTGGCGGGCGATGGTGCGCTGTCGTTCGCCGAACGCGGTTTAATATAACCCATTGTTTTTATTGAATTAAGTATTTTCGGCCCGGTGGCCGGCGCAGTGCGTCCGGGTTGAGGCGAAGGGTCATTACAGTGTATGATCCGCCCTTTTCTGAATTTGCGGAGCACTGCCATGCCTCGGGTCTGCGACGTCACCGGCAAAAAGCCGATGATCGGGAACAATGTTTCCCATGCCAATAACAAGACGAAGCGGCGTTTTCTGCCGAACCTGCACAAGCGGCGGTTCTGGGTGGAGAGCGAGAACCGCTGGGTGAGTCTGCGCGTATCGCAGACGGGACTGCGCACCATCGACCGCAAGGGTATCGATGTGGTGCTCGCTGACCTGCGCGCGCAGGGCATGCGCATCTAAATCAAGGAACGATCATGCGTGAAAAAATCAAACTGGAATCCACGGCCGGCACCGGTCATTTCTACACGACCACCAAGAACAAGCGCACGATGACTGAGAAGATGGAGATCAAGAAATTTGATCCGGTCGCGCGCAAGCATGTGGCGTACAAGGAAGCGAAGATCAAGTAACAGTAGCGCCGCTGCTGTGAAGAAGCCCGCGACAGCGGGCTTTTTTACTGCAGCAGAAGTCCCTTCAAGACGTCGGGGTTTGGCGTTCAAGGCCGCAAAGACCGAATCACCGCGCTGCGGTCACCCCGGATGTGATCCGGGCTCTAGATGCAAAAAAACCCGCCGATCGGCGGGTTTTTTGTTGGGACTGCAGCGGGTGTGCTTAGGCGTAGCAGCGCAGACGTCGTGAGAACTGCCCCAGCGCGTCGATACCGCTGCTCTCGGCGCGGTGGCACCAGTCTTCCAGCTGCTTGACCAGTTGCTCCTTGGAGGCCGTGGAGCGCTGCCACAGTTCGGCCAGTTCATCCCGCATGTTGTAAATGGTGGCCAGTACCGTGCTGTTGCGGATGAGTTCTTCCCGCTGTTCGAGTTCGGCGGCGGGCAGCGCGGCCTTGTCGATGTGCAGCCAGCGCTTGAGCTTGCCCGTGTCGACAACACCCGCGGCGGCCTTGCCTTTCAGCGCCTGCAATTCCGCAGCGCAGGTCGAGCGCAGCGTCGCGGCATACTTCGCCAGCACTTCATAGCGGTGAGTGACGATGGCCTGCAGCGTGGCGAGGTCGCAGTGGGTTTTGGTGCTGTCCAGCGTCAGCTTGGGCGCAACCTTCTTCACGTGCGCCAGGCCCAGCGTCTCGAGGACACGGATGTACAACCAGCCGATGTCGAATTCAAACCAGCGGCTGGAGAGGCGTGCCGACGTGGGGTAGGCGTGATGATTGTTGTGCAGCTCCTCACCGCCGATCAGGATGCCCCAAGGCACGATGTTCCGGCTCGCGTCTTCCGGCTGGAAGGTGCGATAGCCCCAATAGTGGCCGATACCGTTGATGACGCCAGCAGCCAGGAACGGAATCCACAGCATCTGTATGGCCCAGATGGTGATGCCTATGGGGCCGAGCAGGATGGTGTTGATGACGACCATGGCGCCGATGCCCCAGCGGTCGTGGCTGTAGATATTGCGCTCCAGCCAGTCGTCCGGTGTGCCATAACCGTAGCGCTCCAGCGTGTCTTTGTTGCGGCCTTCGTCGCGGTACAGTTCCGCACCTTGCAGCAGCAATTTGCGGATACCGAAAATCTGCGGGCTGTGGGGATCCTCAACGGTTTCGCATTTGGCGTGGTGCTTGCGATGAATTGCTGTCCAGTGTTTGGTCAGCATGCCCGTGGTCATCCACAGCCAGAATCGGAAAAAATGCGACACGATCGGATGCAGATCCAGCGCCCTGTGCGCCGAATGGCGATGCAGGTAGATGGTGACTGCGGCGATCGTGATGTGGGTGAGCACCAGCGTGTAAACGATGTATCCCCACCACGGTAAATCCAGAACCCCTGTGTACATTCAGCTCCTCGCTCTTATAGGTAAAGCGTACATGTGGGGCGGAGTGTACTGAAGATCAATGGCGGGGGATACCCTGCGGCGCTAAATTCTTCCGGAACTAAAATGTAACCTATTGTTTTTAATACAAAAATCAAGAGTCTTTGGCGGCGGTTTTTACTTCACCGAGGACCCTGATTTCGCGCTGCGGGAACGGAATTTCGATACCGCTTTCCTTGAAGCGGCGCCAGATCTCCGCGTACAGGTCGGATCGCAGCCCGAATAGCCCCTGGTCGGGATCGGCGACCCAGAAGCCCAGTTCCAAGTTTACCCCGCTGTCGGCGAACGCGATGATCAGCGCCCCGGGTGCGGGATCAGCCAGTATCCGCGGCTGCTTTTTCGCCGCCTCGATCATGATCTTGCGGGCGACATCGAGATCGGAGGCATAAGACACCTGGATCGGCAATCCGGCCCGGACCTTGCGGTCGGTGAATGAATGATTCAGCACGGTTGACGTGATGATGGTCTCGTTCGGGATCAGCGCTTCCAGGCCGCCGATACTGCGTACCACGACAAAGCGCGCGGTCATTTTGGTCAGCGTGCCGGTGTGTTCGCCGATGGTGACCAGGTCGCCGACGCTGACCGAGCGGTCCATCAGGATGATGAAGCCGCTGATGTAGTTGGCGGCAATCTTCTGCAGGCCGAAGCCGATGCCTACGCCCAGCATGCCGCCGAATACGGACAGTACCGTCAGGTCGATGCCTACCGCGGGCAGTGCGATCAGAAACGCGGCGAGCAGCAGCAGGATCTGCGTCAGTTTGGAGAACATCACGCGCAGGTTGATCTGCAGGCTGGTCGCGCCCATCAGTCGTGCTTCCGCGAGCCGCCCCAGCCACAGCGCGAGCAGTAGTGTGATTGCAACCGAGAATAGGCCCTGCACTGCCAGCAACAGCGAGAATTTCTGCTCGCCCACCATGAAGCCGACGTCGTGCAGCGCATCGCGCACGTAAGGCCACAGGCCGGTCAGGAAAACGGCGACGCCGATCCATGCAAACCAGCTGATCCAGCGCTCCGATGCGCGCAACCAGGCGCTGGGGGCGAACGTATGGCGCAACACGTAGATGGCCATCCGTATCAGGGCCATGGCCAGCAGCAGCGCGGCGGCGACGTGCAGCAGATGCGTACTGTGCCAGTTCCGCAGCACGGCCTTCGCGATCAGCACCAGTACCAGGGTCGACAGCGGAAACAGCAGCCGTTGCGTGGTGCCCACGCTGATGGCCTGCGTCACGTCGAGCGGCACCTTGCCATCGACGCGACGGTTATAGCGGCGGGACAGCGCCCAGCCGACGCTGACGCAGAGTGCAAGCACGGCGACCTGCCACAGCACGTTCACGTTCTGCAGGTCGCCCCACAGATCGAGCAGCAGGCCGTGAAATTCTGCGGAGGAATCTGACATCAGCGTCGTCTTGGTCCGGCGGATGAGTGCATGATGGAGGGCGGTTCAGCCATCCCCGTACTGCGCCGGAATTCTAGCATGCGGCGTCCGGGGTTCAGCCGCCGGCGCGCTCCATTGCGGCCGCGAAAAAACCGTCGGTGCGGTGCAGGTGCGGCCACAATTGCATCTGTTCTCCGCAGTCGAGCGTGATGCCCTGGCGCGCGA
>JBFKCU010000303.1:0-3975 GCA_041620115.1 Burkholderiales bacterium
CTGAGGCAACCCGAACTGACGGGCGAATGGGAATATAAATTGCTGCAGATGGAGCGGGGTAAACTCAAGCGCGCGTCTTTCATGAAGGAAATTGCGGGGATAACCGAGCGCATCGTCAAGCAGGCCAAGGAATACGATAACGACACGATCCCCGGCGATTACGCAACCCTGAAAACGCCATGCCCGCATTGCGGCGGCACGATCAAGGAAAATTATCGCCGTTTTGCCTGCGACTCATGCGCGTTTTCCATAACCAAGGTACCGGGTGGCCGGCAGTTTGAGATCAACGAGGTGGAAACATTGTTGCGCGAGCGGACAATCGGCCCGCTGCAGGGGTTCCGCTCAAAAATGGGCCGTCCGTTCGCGGCGATCCTGCGAATAGCACCCGACAAGGAAAACGATAACCTCAAGCTTGAATTCGACTTTGGGCAGGCAAACGGCGAAGACGAAGGTGAGGAAGTCGATTTCAGCGGACAGCAGCCGCTGGGCCCGTGTCCGAAATGCAAGGGTAATGTCTACGAACACGGCATGAACTATCTGTGCGAGAACACGCCGGCCAAGAAATGTGACTTCCGCTCCGGAAAGATCATTCTGCGCCAGGAAATCCATCGCGATCAGATGGAAAAACTGCTCGCCGATGGCCGCACGGATCTGCTGGACGGGTTTTTCTCGAACCGCAACGGGAGGCGATTCAAGGCATTTCTGGTCAAGCAGCCCGATGGCAAGGTGGGTTTCGAATTTGCCCCGCGTGCCGCTAAGGAAGAGAAAGAAACCGGAAAAACCGCCGCGACAACGGCCAAGAAGCGCCGGGCGCCCGCCCGAAAAAAAACTAAATAACCATTTAAAAACAATATTTTATAAGTTTTCTGTGGGCGTTGCCGCGATGTTAGACGTCCAGGTTACGCGCACCAAGCGCGTTTGATTCAATGAAATTGCGGCGCGGCTCGACAGCATCGCCCATCAGTGTAGTGAATATCTCGTCGGCCCCGATGGCATCCTCAATCTGGGTGCGCAGCAAGCGCCGCGTTTTGGGGTTCATGGTCGTATCCCACAGCTGTCCCGGATTCATCTCACCCAGGCCCTTGTAGCGCTGGATTCCTACTCCACGCTGAACTTCCGCCAGCACCCAATCTATTGCCTCACGGAAATCACGCACCGGATGCATGTGTTCGCCGCGCTTGATGTAAGCCCCCTCGCCGAGCAATCCCTGAAGTAACTGTGCGGTACGCTTGATCTGGGCATAGTCGCCGCTATGCAGAAAATCCGGATCAATCATGCTATCGCGGGCAACACCGTGCTGGACACGGGTAATGCGCAGAATATGACTTTCGCTCTTCTCGTCGTACTGCGCCTCGAACTTCATGCTTTTTCTTTCAGCGAACAACGCGCTCAACGCCTTGGCGCTTTTCTGCGCAGCAGCATCTTCACTGAGATCGAGCGTGACCGGGTTGTTCAACAGCGCGTGCAACACCTCGCTGTCGATGAGCCGGCTTTCGCGCTCAATCACCGCCTCAGCCAGCAAATAGTGCTTGGCAATGTCTTCAAACGCGGCTTTTGACAGCGGTTCTGCACCGGCACTGGTATAAAGCTCGGCTTCGGCCAGTGCCTGTTTGAGCAGGTATTGCTTCAGTTCATGCTCATCCTTCAGATAACGTTCCTGCTTGCCGTGCTTGACCTTGTACAGAGGGGGCTGCGCAATATAGATGTGTCCGCGTTCTACCAGCTCCGGCATTTGCCGGAAAAAGAAGGTCAGCAGCAGCGTACGGATGTGTGATCCGTCGACGTCAGCGTCGGTCATGATGATGATGCGGTGATAACGCAGCTTGTCCGGGTTATATTCGTCTTTACCGATTCCTGTGCCCAGAACGCTGATCAGCGTAGCGATCTCCGTCGATGAAATCAGCTTGTCGAAACGTGCCTTCTCGACGTTCAGGATCTTTCCACGTAACGGCAGAATTGCCTGATTCTTGCGATCGCGTCCCTGTTTGGCGGAGCCGCCGGCAGAATCGCCCTCGACCAGGTACAGTTCGCACTGTGCCGGATCGCGTTCCTGACAATCGGCCAGCTTTCCGGAAAGGCCGAACGAATCGAGCACACCTTTGCGCCGCGTCAGTTCCCTGGCCTTCCTCGCGGCTTCGCGCGCGCGCGCAGCGTCAACAATCTTGCTGCAAATAATTTTCGCGTCATTCGGTTTTTCCAGAAGGAATTCCATCAGCTTTTGGGCAACGATCTCCTCTACCACCGGCCTCACTTCCGAGGACACCAGTTTGTCCTTGGTCTGTGAGGAGAATTTTGGCTCGGGCACTTTGACGGACAACACGGCGGTCAGGCCTTCTTTCATATCATCACCGCTGGTATCCACCTTCGCTTTCTTGGCCAGCTCATTCGATTCGATGTAATTGTTCAGCGTGCGGGTCATCGCGGCGCGCAGGCCGGTCAGGTGGGTGCCGCCATCGCGTTGCGGGATGTTGTTGGTGAAACACTGCATCGATTCCTGATACGAGTCGTTCCATTGCATCGCCACTTCGACGGTAATGCCGTCCTTGCTGCCTTCGATGTGAAAAATGTTCGGATGCAGCACCGATTTTGCGCGGTTCATGTACTCGACAAAACCCTTGATCCCGCCGCTGAAAGCGAACTTCTCTTCTTTTCCCGTGCGCTGATCCGTCAGCGTGATTTTCACGCCATGATTCAAAAATGATAGTTCTCGCAAGCGTTTTGCCAGAATCTCAAAATGGAAGTCGATCTTGCCGAATATGTCGCTGCTTGCAAGAAAGTGCACTTCCGTCCCGCGGCGTTCGGTTTTCCCCACGGCTTTCAGCGGGGCAACTGCGTCACCCATGCGAAATTCCATGTTGTATGCCTTGCCGTCGCGTTTGATAGTCAGTCGCAGCCATTCAGAGAGCGCGTTGACGACCGAAACACCCACGCCATGCAGCCCGCCTGAAATCTTGTAGGAATTACTGTCGAACTTGCCGCCGGCATGCAACTCGGTCATAACCACTTCGGCCGTTGATCTTTTTTCCTCGTCATCCGGATGGATATCGGTCGGAATACCGCGCCCGTTATCCGCCACGCTGATGGAATTATCCGGATGAATGACGATCGTAATTTCGTCACAATGCCCGGCAAGGGCTTCGTCTACCGCGTTGTCAACGACCTCGAATACCATGTGATGCAATCCCGTGCCATCACTCGTGTCACCGATGTACATACCGGGGCGCTTGCGCACCGCCTCCAGGCCCTTCAGGACCTTGATGCTGTTTGCGTCGTACTCGTTGCCCGTGCGCTGTTCTTTGTCGCTCATATTCCTGTTTTCGTCCTTTTCCTATATTCGCATTGGCATGACGACATACCGGAAATCATCACGACCCGGCAGGGTTATCAGCATGCTGCTGTTGGCATCTCCAAATGAGCACAACACCTTGCCGGCTGACACATTGTTAAGTACATCAAGCAGATAAGTCACGTTGAAGCCAACATCAAGCGGGTCACCGTTAAACTCCACCTCGAGCTCTTCCTGGGCCTCTTCCTGCTCGTTGTTGCTGCACGAAATGCGCAGGCTGTCCTTGGTCAGCATCCAGCGCACGCCGCGGAATTTTTCGTTCGAAAGAATTGCTGCGCGCTGTAGCGCACGCAGCAATTCATCGCGATCAAGAGAGATGTGTTTTTCGTAGTTAGCTGGAATGACGCGCTGATAATCCGGAAACTTTCCGTCAATTACCTTGGTGGTCAAATCAACTTCGCCGAAGCGGAAACGAACCTGATTCGCATGAATGGCAACTTCCAACGGGTCATCACCTTCGACGAGCTGCCGGGCAAGTTCAAGAATCGCTTTGCGCGGCAATATTACTTCTGTTTTCTCATGTTTTGCTGCGAGTTCCGTGACGGCGTAGCTGAGCCGGTGGCCATCAGTCGCGACCACTCGGATTTCCTTGTCTTCGGTAACCAGCAGCAGTCCGTTGAGATAATAAC
>JBFKCU010000304.1:0-3932 GCA_041620115.1 Burkholderiales bacterium
GGCCGCCCGTCAACGGCACCGTGCCCAGCCACAGAAAACCGATGGTCGCTGAAAACACGTAGACGGTCAGCGGCGTCACCGGCAGCAGGATGAAAATCGCGATCGCCACCGAGCGTGTGAAATAAAGCAGTGACAGCAGGTATTTCTTGGTGTGGCGGCCGCCCAGCCAACCCCACATATAGCTGCCGATCATGTTGAAGAAGCCAATCAGCGCCAGTCCGATCATCCCCGTCTCCGGCGTCATGCGCTGGTCCACCAGGTAGGCCGGAAAATGCACGGCGATAAACAGCAGCTGGAATCCGCATACCGTGTAGGCGGTGCACAGTAGCAGGAAGCCGCGATGGGCGAGGGCTTCGCGCAGCGCTTCGCGCGCAGACTGCTTGAACAGGATGGCCGTCTGCGCATTCTTGTCTTCGACCATGGCGCTGGCCAGCGGGATGATCACCAGCACGGTGATGCCGAGGATCACCAGCGCCTGCATCCAGCCGACCTGGTTGATCAGCCACTGGCCGTAGGGCAGCATCGAGAACTGGCCGAATGATCCGGCGGCGCCGGCAATGCCCAGTGCGACGCTGCGTTTCTCCGGAGGGAATGCGCGGCCGATGACGCCGAACACGATTGAAAAGCCGCTGCAGCCGAGTGAGGCGCCGATCAGCAGGCCCGCGCTGAGCGTCAATTCCATGCCGGTGGTCGATACCGACATCAGGTACAAGCCCAGTGCATAGCACAGGGCGCCGGCGATCAACACGCGCGCGGTGCCGAACTTGTCGGCAATCAGCCCGGTAATCGGCTGCGAGATGCCATAGAGCAGGTTCTGGATGGCGATGGCAAAGGCGAAGGCCTCACGGCCGATACCGAGGTCGGCGGTCATCGGCTGCAGGTACAGGCCGAAGGTATGGCGCACGCCGAGCGCAATGGTCAGGATCATGCCGCCGCAGAACAGCACGACGGCGGGGGTGCGCCAGTTGGAGGTGGTCATCGGGGTGGGCGGGCCATTAAAGCGGAGATTCTAGCGGATTACCCAGGCGCACCGAACGGGCTGGCGGACTTTTCCGGTAAAATGCGTGCCTTGCGAAATCTGGGTGCAGCGCAGTTCGGTAGCGTGACTGGCGCCGCCGCAGGAGTTCACAGTTTCTTGTGTTCGGCAGTTCCTGTTTGCAGATTGGTATTTCGTGAGTTCTGATGATTCCGGGGAGTGGCGCAGTCCGGTAGCGCAGGGCGTTTGGGACGCCAAGGTCGCAGGTTCGAATCCTGTCTCCCCGACCAGTAACAACCGCTGTATTTTTCCGGCCTGATCGAATCGCATCATGTTATTTGCATTAATACTGGGCGCCATACTGGGCTTCGTGCCGCTGACCACGCCGGTGGCATTTCTGGTGCTCGCCGCGGCGCTGGCGCTGAAGGCGTTCATCGACGTGCGCTACGAGAAGCTGCCCTATATCAACCAGCCGTCTCCCTTCCTGCTTTATTGCCACAACCTGGACGAACGCGGCGAGGCCACCGGTTTTGCCTGGGTGACCTACAGTCTGCAGTTGATCGTGTTCGGCATGATCTTCGGCGGCGCCCTGCTGGCCTTCGGGCGCTTCCTGCGCGGTTCAGGGTTTTAACGCAAACGGATTGAAGTCGGTGCGTTTGTCGTAGTAGTCCTCGTTTTCCGCGCGCTTGAGGAAGCCCACGATCTTGTAGGTTACGGGCGTGAACGCGACTTCAACGGCCACCTTGGCGAAAAACTGCACGACCATCACGGTGAGCAGCTGGTCATCGGGAATGATGCCGGTGCCGTAAAACGCGAGCGGGTAGAACAGCGCGGAGTCCACGGCTTCGCCGGCGATGGTTGAACCGATGGTGCGGCTCCACAGCCAGCGCCCCTGCGTCGCCACTTTCATCCTGGCGAGCACATAGGAGTTGACGAACTCGCCGCAGAAATACGCGCACATCGAAGCGGCGACGATGCGCGGCGCGTTGCCGAAAGCGACCTCATATGCACCCTGATGGGCCCAGAACGGCGCCGGCGGCAGCGCCACCACCACAGCCGCCATGAACGATGCAAAACCGAGGCCGGCAAATCCGGCCCAGATCACGCGGCGGGCACGGGCATAACCATAGACTTCGGTGAGGATGTCGCCGAACACATAGGAGATCGGGAAAAACAGTACGCCGGCGCCGAACACGAGCGTGCCGAACAGCGGCAGATCGACCTGCGCGATCTTCGCCGGACCGATCAGGTTGGAGCAGATCAGCACCGTGACGAACGCAGCCATCACGAATTCGTAGTAGCGGTAGCTGCGCGGGGCGGTGGTCATGGCGGACAACGGCGTTCAGCCACAGAAGACACGGAGTTCACGCAGCGAACCCGGGCACACATCCTTCAGTCCGGCATCGATTCCTGCGAGCAGACGGCCCGGTCCCGCCTGTGCGCTGTGTCCTCTGCGGCAAGGCAGTAATGCATCCGCGGGCTCAGGTCAGCGCGGCTGCGCAATGCTGTTTGAATCCGGGGCGTTCGCCCACGGTCTTGAACCAGCGCTCCAGATTCGGCATTGCGGGGCGCTCGAGCGGCAGGTTGAACCAGCGGTGGCACAGCACCGCCAGGGGGATGTCGCCCATGGTGAAGTCCTTGCCGGCGAGGTACGGGGTTTTAGCGAGCTGCGTATCGGCCATGACGAGATAGGCGGCGAGTTTTTGCCGGTTGTCTTCAACGTCGGCCATGTTGCGTTTTTCCGGCGGCGTCCTGATCAGGTTCCAGAAGATCGGCCGCATGTGGTTCCACAGGGTGGTGCTGTACCACTCCATCCAGCGGTCGGCATCGGCAGCCACCTTGGGGTCGGAAGGGCACAGCGTGCCCATGCCGTGCTTGCGTGCGAGGTAGCGCACGATGGCATGGGATTCCCACAGCACGAATCCGTCGTCATTGATCAGCGGTACCAGACCGTTCGGATTCATGGCCTTGTATTCCGGCGTGTTGTTGACGCCGAACTGCATGCCGGCGTCGACGCGCTCGTATTTGATGCCGGTTTCAGCACAGCACCACAGCACTTTCTGCACGTTGATGGAATTGGTTCGTCCCCAGATTTTCAGCATTTGGATCTCTCCCGGCCGCGGTTTTATTGACAGGGCGACAGTCTAGCAGGATGGCTTGCGGCGGGCGTGCGCACGTTATAATCCGGCGGACTGATCGAACCCGACATGGAGGATGACATGGGCAGCATGATTGAACTGACGGCAGCCGACGGCCATAAATTCGGCGCCTACAAGGCGGAGCCCGCGGGAAAACCACGTGGCGGCATTGTGGTGGTCATGGAGATTTTCGGTGTCAACAGCCATATCCGTTCGGTGGCCGATGGCTATGCCGCCGATGGCTATCTGGTGATCGCGCCGGCGATGTTTGACCGCGTGCAGCGCAACTACGAGTGCGGCTACACCCCGCCGGAAATCGAAGTCAGCCGCGGCTTGATGCAAAAGGCGAGCTTCGATGACGCGATGAAGGATATCGCCGCGTCAGTCAAGGCGGCGCAGGCCGGGGGTAAGGTCGGCATTGTCGGCTACTGCTGGGGTGGCGCGGTTTCATGGAAAGCCGCGGCGGAAGTGGCGGGGCTCGCCTGCGCAGCACCGCATTACGGCGGTGCCATTCCCAATTTCATGAACCTGCAGGCCAAATGCCCGGTGATGTTCCACTGGGGCGACAAGGACCAGTCGATTCCGATGGCAGCGGTGGAAAAGGTCAAGGCCGCGCAGCCCAAGCATGAACACCATATTTATCCCGCGGGCCACGGCTTTAACTGCGACCAGCGCGGCTCCTATGATGCCGCCAGCGCCAAACTCGCGCGCGAGCGCACGCTGGCGTTTTTCCGCAAGCACGTGGGTTGACGTTCCCTGCAGTGACAAAAAAGCCGGCGCAAGCGCCGGCTTTTTTATGCGCCCTGGCCGGTCCCGCC
>JBFKCU010000305.1:0-3929 GCA_041620115.1 Burkholderiales bacterium
CCGGTGCGTGCAAAGCCGTGGGCGACCTGCCGGTGGCGGTACATCAGGCGCCGCTATGCCTGAACACCTATGGCGGTTTGCAGGAGCCGCCGTTGAACTACGCTGAAATCCTGATGCGTTACGGTTATCTTGACCCGGTGATGCTGCGCGCGATGTTCGCGGCCTGGCGATCGCTGCTGCGTGCGACGCAGGCGGACATCGTCATTGCTGATCACGCGCCCACGGCATTGCTGGCGGCACATCTGCTGGGATTGCCGCGGGCGGTAATCGGCAGCCCGTTCGCCGTGCCGCCGGCCGTACACCCGACTCCGAACATGTGGGCGTGGATGGATGTCCCGATGGAGCGCCTGATGGACAGTGACGCCAGAGTTCTGGCAAACATCAACGAAGCATTACCGGATGGCGCCTGCCGCATAGACGAGATCCATCAGATTTTTCCCGCGGCGCCGCGATTTTTCACCGGGATTCCGGAAACGGATCCTTATGGCGCGCGCGGCTCCGAGAACTATCTGGGATTAATTACGCCGAGCACTGGCACCGCGGCGCCGCTTTGGCCGGAAGGCAGCGGGCGACGTGCGTTTGCTTATCTGCACGCCGACTACCGGCACCTGGATGCCGTGGTGCGCGAGCTTGGGGCGAGCGGCGCCCGGGTGCTGGCATTTGTGCTAGGGGCGGATGCCAAAATGCGGTTGCATATTCAGGGGCAGGGAATCACGCTGTCGCCGGAACTGGTCGATATGCGCCGGGCACTGGCTGAAGCAGATCTTTGCGTGACCCACGGCATGGGCACGACGCTCTCGGCGGTCCACGCGGGCGTTCCCTTATTGATGTTGCCCAAGCAGCTGGAAAATTACCTTTTTGCTTCGGCACTGCAGAAAGCCGGCGTGGGCATTGCCGTGCATCCGGATGAACCGAATATCGAATTCGGTCCCGCGTTGGGCAAGTTGCTCAGCGGGGGGAACCAATACGCCCTCAACGCGCGTGCGCTAGCAGCCCGTTATGGTGAGCCATCCATTGGTACAATCACGGCGACCGCGGTCGCCCGCATTGAGGCGCTGGCGGCCAGCGCCCAGGAGAAATCAGGATGATCGGACGCATTGCCGGCCGGCTGCTCGCGAAGCAGCCGCCGCAGATTACAGTGGACGTGCAGGGGATCGGTTATGAAATCGATGTGCCGATGAGCACGCTCTACCAGTTGCCGGCGACGGGCGCCGAGGTGACCCTCTATACCCAGCTCATCGTGCGCGAGGATGCGCACCTGCTCTATGGGTTTGCCACCGAGACCGAGCGCGCGGTGTTCCGCCAGTTGATCAAGATTTCCGGGGTGGGTGCGCGCACCGCGCTGGCAGTCCTCTCGGGGATGTCGGTAGCGGATCTGAATGAAGCGGTAAGAACCCAGGACGGTGCGCGCCTGACCAAGGTGCCCGGGATCGGTAAGAAAACCGCCGAACGGTTGCTGCTCGAGCTGCGCGACCGCCTGACGGTCAGGAGTGGCGATGCATCCGCCGTTGCCGGCGGCATACCCGGCGCCGGCGATGTGGCCAATGCATTGAGTGCGCTTGGTTACAATGATCGCGAGGTGAGTTGGGCGGTGGGCCAACTGCCGCCCGGAGCGTCGGTAACCGAGGGCATACGCCAGGCGCTGAAACTGTTGTCCAAATCCTGATTACATGCACACTGGCTGACATGATTGAAACTGACCGCCTGATTTCCGCCGCACCGGCTTCGACGCAGGAAGAGGTGCTGGAGCGCGCGCTGCGGCCCAAGGCGCTTGATGAGTATGTCGGCCAGGAAAAAGTGCGCGGCCAGTTGTCGATCTTCATCGAGGCTGCGCGCAAGCGCAGCGAGGCGCTGGACCATGTGCTGCTGTTCGGGCCGCCGGGCCTGGGCAAAACCACATTGGCGCATATCATCGCCCGCGAGATGGGTGTCAACCTTCGCCATACCTCCGGACCGGTGATCGAGCGCGCTGGCGACCTGGCGGCCATGCTGACCAACCTCGAACCGAACGACGTGCTGTTCATCGATGAGATCCACCGGCTCTCGCCTGTGGTCGAGGAGATCCTGTACCCGGCGCTGGAAGACTTCCAGATCGACATCATGATCGGCGAAGGCCCGGCCGCGCGTTCCGTCAAGCTGGATCTGCCGCCATTCACGCTGGTTGGCGCGACCACGCGCGCAGGCATGCTGACCAATCCGTTGCGCGACCGGTTTGGCATCGTCGCGCGCCTGGAGTTTTATTCGACAGCGGAACTGACACAGATCGTCAAGCGCTCGGCACGATTGCTTGAGGTCGAAATTGACCCGGAAGGCGCGCACGAAGTGGCGGGGCGCTCGCGCGGAACGCCGCGCATCTCCAACCGACTGCTGCGGCGGGTACGCGATTTTGCCGAAGTGCGTGCGCAAGGGCGTGTGACGCGCGCGGTGGCTGATGACGCGCTGAAAATGCTTGATGTCGATGTGATCGGGCTTGACGTGATGGATCGCAAACTGCTGCAGGCGGTAATCGACAAGTTCGGCGGCGGGCCTGTCGGCGTCGACAACCTCGCGGCTGCAATCGGCGAGGAGCGCGATACGATCGAGGATGTGCTGGAGCCTTACCTGATCCAGCAGGGGTTTCTGCAGCGCACGCCGCGTGGACGCGTGGCCACGGCGCTGGCGTACCGGCATTTCGGCCTGGCGCAACCCGCGCGGGCAGGGACCAGCGACCTCTGGAACGAATGATGTTTTTTCAGTTCGAGGTCACGACCCACTGCACGTTCATCTGTTTTTATTGTGCGGGCAGGGACATGCCGCAAAAACACATGGCCTGGGACCTGTTCGAACGCCTGCTTGCCGCCCTGTTGCGGTTGCCGCGAAATCATGCACGATGCCGCGACGGGCGGTGCACTTGCCATATCGGTGCCGTGAGGTCGATGCCATAACATAAATTATTGATTTAATTGAATAAATTATCAAATCGTCGGGGCGCTTCGACAGTTCCCGTTCAGTCGCAACCCTTTTCCTGGCCGGTGCGCGTTTATTACGAAGACACCGATGCGGGTGGCGTGGTGTATTACGCCAACTACCTGAGTTTTATGGAGCGTGCGCGTACCGAATGGCTGCGCGCATCGGGGTTCGAGCAACCGGAACTGGCGGCGACTCATGGCGTGCTGTTCGTCGTGCGCGCGGTACACATTGATTATCTGAAACCGTCGCGATTCAACGACAGCTTGCAGGTCACAGTGGAAGTGGTTAACGTCGGCGGCAGCCGCATCCGGTTTTTGCAGCGTGTGCTGCGCGGGAACGAGGAAATCGTGCGGGCGGAGGTCGACGTCGTGTGCGTCAGTACTGATACGTTCAGGCCGGCCCGCGTGCCCCGGGAGATGCGAATAACAATGGGAACTGAAACTTGAACGCGACGCTTACGCATGACATGTCGGTACTCAGCCTGATCACCGGGGCGAGCGTACCGGTGCAATTGGTGATGGCGGTCCTGATGCTGGCATCGCTGTTTTCCTGGTACTACATTTTCCTCAAGGAATTCACGCTGCGCCGTGCCGACCGGCAGACCGCGGAGTTCGAACGCCAGTTCTGGAGCGGTGCGGACCTGAACGAGCTGTACCAGCGAGCGGTCAATGCGCGTGAGTCGGCGGGCACCCTGGAACGGATTTTCGAATCGGGTTTTCGCGAGTTCACCAAGCACCGGCGCGAGCCGGGTGTCGATGTGGCAGCGTTGATGGACAGTACCCGGCGCGCCATGCGTGCGACCTACCAGCGCGAAATGGACAAGCTGGAATTTTCATTGTCGTTCCTCGCTTCCGTGGGTTCGGTCAGCCCGTACATCGGTTTGCTCGGCACGGTATGGGGCATCATGAACGCGTTTCGCGGACTGGCGAATGTCGCGCAGGCGACGCTGGCTCACGTGGCACCGGGCATTGCCGAAGCGC
>JBFKCU010000306.1:0-3928 GCA_041620115.1 Burkholderiales bacterium
GAACTCGGCCTGTACGTGTCGATTGCCGGGCTGGTCGACTGCTTTGATGCGATGATTCATGCGCGGCCATATGCCGATGTGTATTCACCGTCGAACGCGCTCAATTATCTCTACAGCATGCGCAATACGCTGTTCGACGGCCCCTTGGTTGAACAGTTTGTGCAGTGCATAGGCATTTTTCCCGTGGGCTCTCTGGTTGAGCTGAACTCCGGCGAGGTGGGCATCGTGATCGCGCAGAACATGGTGCGCCGGTTGTTGCCGCGGGTGATGGTGGTGCTGGATGCCAAGGGGAATCCGCTGCGGCCGCAGGTCATACTCGATCTGGCGCAGGAGCCGAAGGCGTCGCCGGGCGTGCCATATCGCATCAAACGCACCTTGGAGCAGGGCAGTGTCCCCATCGATCCCGCAGAATTCTTCCTCTGACGACGGCGCGGACGCGGCACCGGGCATAGGCCTCGGTGCGCTGACGGCGCGGCTGGCCGAGGAGTTCGGCGCCGACTCCCACGCCCTGGCGCTGGTGGCGGCGGTGTTCCGTGACGTGCGCGAACGCGCGCCGGATCTTTTTCTGCCGCTCGCGGGCGCGCTTGATGCGGCGTTCACCGCAGCCGGCGTATCGGGTGGCGAAGATACGGCGCCAATCATGGCGGCATTGGGTGAGTGGGCGCTTGACGCGGAGAGCGAGCCGCTGGAGCGCATGCGGCGCGACTGTCAGCGTTTCCAGGGTGCGATGACGCGCGGTGTGCTGCGTCTGTACGCCGCAGACCCGGAGCGCTGCAGCGAAAGCTTGCTGGCTTTGCAGCGGTTCAACTTCCTGCAAATGGCGCTGCTTGCATCGCTGGCGGCACGCGGCCAGGAGGAAGGCGGCGTGGTGCGGACCCTGCCGACGCCGGAATATGCCGCGTTCATGGAAATTTTCCGCAACGTCATTGAAACGCACAAACAGGATGGCAAGTCACTGGGCCTGCTCGTGCTGCAGATCGGGAAGGTCGAGCAGATCGACCGGCAGCTTGGAATGCAGAGAGGCGAGGCTTTCATGCTGCGGGTAACGCGGCGGATGCGCGAGGGGGTCCTGCGCAAGCAGGATCAGCTCGGACGCGTCAGTCGCGACCAGTTTGCCTGCCTGCTGCCGCGCATTCCCGGCGAGGGTGTGGCCATACTCGCGGCCAGCAAGATACTCGGCGTGCTCGAAGCGACGATCCCGATTGGCGATCGCGATTTTGACGTCGACGCAGTGGTCGGCATCGCGGTATACCCTGATCATGGCGGCGACCCGCAGACGCTGGTCCGAAACGCCAAGCTCGCTGCGCGCGCGGCGCGGGGCACGAGCGGGCGCGCCGCCGTTTATGAAGCGGCGCATGGCGAAAGCGAAGATCGCCAGATGCTATACGAGACGCGATTGCGCCATGCGCTTGAGGGAGACACGCTGAAGCTGGCCTTCGAGCCGCAGCTGGACGCGAAGTCCGGGCGCATAGGCGGGCTCGAATGTGTCCTGTGCTGGACCGATGAAGAGCTCGGTGAAGTACCCGAAGCCCAGGCGCTCGCAACGGCGGAGTCCGCCGGCCTGTTGCGGGAATTGACCTCGTGGATTTTCAACAACGCGTTGCGTCAGAGCGCCGAGTTTGCGAGCACCGGACTGGAGTGCAAGCTCGGGCTGAAGGTTCTGGCCAGCGGTTTACTGCAACCGGACTTTACCGATTTCGTCGACCGCGCGCTGCGCACCTGGGGCGTGCCACCCGGCCGTGTAGTGATCGGAATTCATGAGTCCGCAATCACCGGGAATCTCGATCGGGTCAAGGACACGCTGGCACGCCTGAAACGCCTTGGACTGCGCCTCGGCATCGACGGGTTCGCGACGGGATCATCGTCCCTCAGCAATCTGGCGCAACTGCCGTTTGACGAAATGAAGCTGAGCGCCGTGTTTGTCGGTGACATGCAGCAATCGCAGTTTCACGGCAAGATGGTGCGCACACTGGTGCGTCTGGCACGCGATCTCGGTTTGCGGCTTACCGCGGAGGGCGTGGAAGACGGGGAAACGGTGGTCGCCCTGCTGGCGCTCGGGTGCGAACGCGTGCAGGGCAGGCATGTCAGCCAGCCGCTGACCGCCGAGGAAATACTGGTATTCGAAAAAAGCGGGTCCGGATTGGCAAAACTCAGACTCTCCGATCTTTGATCTGACCGGCCTCCGCAACGTGATCAGGAACGCTGCGCGATTTACCGTGGGACTCCGCCACCCGGGGATCGGGATGGCGTGTGGACGCTGCCGACGCACCAGCGGAACCGGTCAGTGCGTGGGCGGTGATCCGCAGAAGCCGAATGCCACCTCGGGCGCATGCCCCGCAATCCACTCCGCCAGTGCCGCTCCGGTGCCGCAAGCCTGCGTCCATCCGAGTGTGCCGTGGCCTGTGTTGAGATACAGATTGGCAAAGCGCGTGCCGCCCACGTAGGGGAGGTTGGACGGCGTCGCCGGCCGCAGGCCTGCCCATAATTGTGCATGCTCGACGTCACCGGCCCCCGGGAAGAGCTCGGCGGTACGACGCAGGATCGCATCGCAGCGCGCGGCGGTCAGCGTGGTGTCGTATCCGGCGAATTCCGCGGTGCCGGCGATGCGCAGTCGATCACCCAGCCGGGAAAATACCAGCTTGTGCTCGTCATCGGTCAGTGAAACGGTAAAGGCATGCTGCGGATTCAGCACCGGCAGCGTGACCGAGTATCCCTTGACCGGGTAGATGCGCAAATCGACGCCCAGCGGTTGCAGCAGCGCCGCGCTGTGCACGCCCAGACACACCACCCACGCGTCCGCGGTCACCGTCTCCGGCGCACCTTCTGCGGTGTTGATGCGGATGCCGTTGATGCGGTTGCCGACGCCGCGCAGCAGGGACGCAACAGTCGTGACATAACGGAAGCGCACGCCGCGCGCGGCGCACAGCGCGGCGAGTTCGCGGGTGAAGCGATGAGCGTCGCCCGACTCATCCGCGGAGGTATAGGTGCCACCGACGATGCGGTCGCGCAACGGCGCCAGCGCCGGCTCAATGACCGCGCATTCCTCGGCCGATTTGGGCTCCAGCGCGCACCCGGCGTCGCGCATCAGCTGCGCCGCGTGCTGCGCATTGCGCCACGCGACCGGGCTGGTATAGAAATGCAGGATGCCGCGCGTCAGCTGATCATATTGAATGCCGGTCTCGGCACGCAGTTCCTGCAGCGCGCTGCGACTGTAGTTGCCCAGCGCAACCAGCTGGCGGATATTTTCGCGCAGGCGATCCGGCGTGCACTGGCGCAGGAAGGCGAGGCCCCAGCGCCACTGCTGCCAGTCGGCGCGCAAGCGGAACAACAGCGGCGCATCCGCCCGGCCCAGCCAACGCAGCAGTTGCAGCGGCGCACGCGGATTGGCCCACGGTTCTGCGTGGGACACGGAAATCTGACCGCCGTTGGCGTACGACGTTTCCAGTCCCGGGCCTGCGCGCCGGTCCATGACCGTTACGCAGTGTCCGGCTTTGCTCAGGTACCAGGCGGTGGCTATGCCGGTGACGCCGGCACCGAGGACGACGATGTGCACAGGGGCTGGACGGGCAAGAGTCTGTCGAATTAAAATATCAATAAAAACAACAACTTAAAACAAATCACCGGTTAGTGTGCGCTTGCACTTACTCTGCGGGTTGCACCGGATAATCGTGCGGCAACAGCAGCCACATCCGTAGCGTCTGCTTCATGCGTCCGGCTTCGCGTCCGGCGTCATCGCCATAACCCCAGAAAAAATCAGCGCGCACCGCACCGCGGATCGCGCTGCCGGTGTCCTGGGCAAGCATGAGCTGGTTCAGCGGTTTCGCGCTGAGTGGCCACGTGGTCGATAGAAACACCGGCGCGCCCAAAGGCACAAACCGCGGGTCAACAGCGATGGAGCGGCGTGCGCTCAACGGTACGCCGAGAGCCC
>JBFKCU010000307.1:0-3913 GCA_041620115.1 Burkholderiales bacterium
CCGACAGCAGCACCATGTTCGACAGCGTGGCGCGCAGCGCGCCCTTGTCCATCAGCCGCCGCGACAGGTAAACCGCATAGGGCGGCGCACCAACGCCGAACAGCGTGCCCATTGCACCCCCGGTGAAGCCCGACACCGGCGCCCAGCGCCGGCTGATGATGCGCGCAGGCACCCCCTCGTAGAGCGACCACACCCCGTAGCACAGCAGGAACACGCTCAGCGCCGTCAGCGTTGCCTCATGCGGCAATGTCACCAGCAGGGTTACGCCGGCCACCGCGCCGAACAGGGAAAAGGGTGCAAGCCACTTCAGTTCCGACTTGTCGGCCTCTTTGGAGAAGCGGCGGCCCAGCGCCAGCGCCGCGGCCACATCGAGCAGCACCGCCATCGGCAGCACAAAATCCAGCGGGAAATAGAACGACAGCAGCGGTATGGTGAACAGCGCGGCGCCGAACGCCGAGATGCCGAAAATCACGTATGAGCCGGCCACGATGGCGGCGCAGGCCGCGTACGTCCCGGCACCGAAGGGGATTGCCGCGAACAGCGCGTCCATCAAGAAAAACGCCGGCCGCTAGGCCGGCGTCGTTTCCCCGGGACCGGGTGCCGGTCAGACAAGATTCAGGTGCTCGATGCCGTCCATGGTGTCTTTTTCCTTTGCGGCCTTGCTGTTGAGCTTGATATTCAGCCGCAATTCGTTCATCGAGTCGGCATTGCGCAGCGCGTCTTCGTAGCTGATCTGGCCGGCCTCATACAGGTCAAACAGATGCTGGTCGAAAGTCTGCATGCCCATTTCGCGCGACTTGGCCATGATGCCCTTGATCTCGTGCACCTCGCCCTTGAAGATCAGGTCGGCAATCAGCGGGGAATTGAGCAGGATCTCCACCGCAGCAGCGCGGCCCTTGCCGTCCTTCTTCGGAATCAGCCGCTGCGACACCAGCGCGCGGATGTTCAGCGACAGGTCCATCAGCAGCTGTTGTTTCCGCTCTTCCGGGAAAAAGTTGATGATGCGGTCCAGTGCCTGGTTGGAGCTGTTCGCATGCAAGGTCGCCATGGCCAGATGGCCGGTCTCGGCAAACGCAATGGCATGATCCATGGTTTCACGATCGCGGATCTCACCGATCAGAATCACGTCGGGCGCCTGACGCAATGTATTTTTCAGCGCCGCACCCCACGATTCAGTGTCGACGCCGACTTCGCGCTGGGTGATCACGCAGTTCTTGTGCTCGTGCACGTACTCGACCGGGTCCTCGATGGTGATGATGTGGCCGTAGCTGTTTTCATTGCGGTAGCCGATCATCGCCGCCAGCGACGTCGATTTGCCCGAGCCGGTGCCGCCGACCATGATGATCAGGCCGCGCTTGGTCATCACCACGTCCTTGAGCACCGGCGGCAGCTTGAGGTCGTCAAATTTCGGAATCGCGGTATTAATGGTCCGCAGCACCATGCCGACCCGTCCCATCTGCATGAACGCGTTCACGCGGAAGCGGCCGATGTCGCCGGGGCTGATCGCGAAATTACACTCCTTGGTCGCCTCGAACTCGCCAGCCTGCTTGTCGTTCATGATGCCGCGCGCGAGTTCCGCCGTGTGCTGCGCCGTCAGTGTCTGCTGTGCCACCGGGGTCATCTTGCCGTCGAGCTTGATCGCCGGTGGAAATCCGACGGTGATGAACAGATCGGAGGCCTTCTTCGAGACCATTGCCTTCAGCAGATCGTGCATGAACTTGACTGCCTGCTCTCTTTCCATTCTTTGCTCCTGTCTTTTTTGCTACAAACGTGTCAAGCCGCCGCCACTACTTGAACGCATCCTTGTTCATCGCCTTGCCGCGCGCTTCCTCCGCCGACACGATGTTCCTCTTTACCAGGTCCTGCAGGTTCTGGTCCAGGGTCTGCATGCCGAGCTGGGCGCCGGTCTGGATCGCCGAATACATCTGCGCCACCTTGTTTTCGCGGATCAGGTTGCGGATCGCCGGCGTGCCGATCATGATCTCGTGCGCCGCGGCGCGGCCGCTGCCGTCCTTGGTCTTCAACAGGGTCTGGGAGATCACCGCGCGCAGCGATTCGGACAGCATCGAGCGCATCATCTCCTTTTCCTCCGCCGGAAACACGTCGATGATCCGGTCGATGGTTTTCGCCGCGGAACTGGTGTGCAGCGTGCCGAACACCAGATGGCCCGTCTCGGCCGCGGTCAGCGCCAGGCGGATGGTTTCCAGGTCGCGCATCTCGCCCACCAGGATGATGTCCGGATCTTCACGCAAGGCGGAACGCAATGCGTTTGCAAACGACAGCGTGTGCGGACCGACCTCGCGCTGGTTGATCAGGCATTTCTTCGACTCGTGCACGAATTCGATCGGGTCTTCCACGGTCAGGATGTGGCCCTGCTCGTTTTCGTTGATGTGGTTGATGATTGCGGCCAGCGTCGTCGATTTGCCCGATCCGGTCGGCCCTGTCACCAGGACCACGCCGCGCGGCTGGTTGGCGATATCGACAAAAACCTTCGGCGCCTTCAGGTCTTCCAGGCTCAGCACCTTGGACGGAATGGTCCGGAACACGGCGCCGGCCCCGCGCTGCTGGACAAAGGCGTTGACGCGAAAACGCGCGAGATTGGGAATCGAAAACGAAAAGTCGCACTCGAGGTTTTCTTCGTAAAACTTGCGCTGGCCGTCGTTCATGATGTCGTACACCATGGCATGCACGTCCTTGTGCTCCAGCGACGGCAGGTTGATGCGGCGGATATCGCCGTGCACGCGAATCATCGGTGGCAACCCCGAGGAAAGATGCAGGTCGGATGCTTTGTTCTTGACAACGAAGGCCAGCAGTTCGGAGATGTCCATTTATAATTCCCTCTGGGATGAGCGGATCAGGTCGTTTTCAGCATGCCACTGATGTGCAATATCGACACGTAGACGAACATGCCACAATGCAATGCAACAATACGCTGCAACGCCTGCTACTGAGCGTGCTGAAATTATGGCCACAATCGCTGCTAACTTGCAAGCTGTACAAGCCCGCATTGCGCGGGCTGCGGCCGCTGCAAATCGCCCTGCGGAAAGCGTACGCCTGCTGGCGGTGAGCAAGACCTGCAGTGCCGCACGCGTGGCGGACGCCAGGCGTCACGGCCAAGCGGCTTTCGGTGAGAATTTTGTCCAGGAGGCCGTCGACAAGATGCGCGAACTCGACGATCCCGGCATCGAATGGCATTTCATCGGTCCGATCCAGAGCAACAAGACGCGGCCGATCGCTGATAATTTCTCCTGGGTGCACAGCGTGGAGCGCGAAAAAATAGCGCGCCGCCTCAACGACGCGCGCCCGGCGCACCTGCCGCCGCTCAATGTGCTGATCCAGGTCAATATCAGCGGCGAGGCCAGCAAGAGCGGCGTCGCCCCGGGGCAGGAGCGCGTGCTGGCCGACGCCATCCGCAGCATGCCACGACTGAAACTGCGCGGCCTGATGGCCATACCGGAGCCAACCGAAGACATCGGTTTGCAGCGGAAGCGTTTCGCGCTGCTGCGCGACCTGCTGCAGCAGCTGCAAAGCAGCGATGGCACGCTCGATACATTGTCCATGGGCATGTCGGATGATCTCGAAGCCGCCATCGCCGAAGGCGCGACGCTGGTGCGCGTGGGCACGGCGATTTTCGGCCGCCGGACACCGGAGCCGGGCAGCGCATGAGCCGTCAACCGTATAATGCGGCGACGGCAGGCGCGTCGCGGAATGGCGCGTCGTTGCCTCATCGCATTCAACTTTCATACGACTGACCATGAACCTGTTATTCATCGGCGGCGGCAACATGGCGGCTGCGATCATCGGCGGGCTAGTCGCCACGGACTGGCCGGCCGCGACGATCCACGTCGTCGACGTCATGCCTGACGCGCTGGACAGCCTGAAGAAACGCTTCGGTGTCGCGACGTCCACCGAC
>JBFKCU010000308.1:0-3901 GCA_041620115.1 Burkholderiales bacterium
GCGATCATCGGCGGGCTAGTCGCCACGGACTGGCCGGCCGCGACGATCCACGTCGTCGACGTCATGCCTGACGCGCTGGACAGCCTGAAGAAACGCTTCGGTGTCGCGACGTCCACCGACGCCGCGTCGACCGCGGCGAGTGCCGACTGCATCGTACTCGCGGTCAAGCCGCAGCACCTGCGCGCAGCTGCACAGGCGCTGGCGCCGGCGCTGCGCGGGCAGATGGTCATCAGCATTGCTGCCGGCATCCGCTGCCATGACCTTGCCCGCTGGCTCGGCCCGCAGGCGCACATCGTGCGTGCAATGCCCAACACCCCTGCACTGGTTGCCGCCGGCATCAGCGGCCTGTATGCCATGCCGGGTGTCAGTGCCGCGCAGCGCCAGGATGCCGAACGGATACTGGGTGCCGTCGGCGCGACATTCTGGGTTGGCGAGGAACCCGAGCTTGACGCCGTGACCGCGGTGTCGGGCAGCGGCCCCGCCTATGTGTTCTATTTCATGGAGGCTCTGGAACAGGCCGCCCTTGAACTGGGCCTGTCGCCCGAAGTCGCGCGGCAAAGTACGCTCGCGACCTTCGCCGGCGCAGTCAAGCTGGCTGCTGCCGACGATGCCGGTCCGGCCACGCTGCGGGCACGCGTGACCTCCAAAGGCGGGACCACCGAACGCGCGGTCGGCGTGCTTGATGACGCCGCCGTCAGAGCCGCGTTCGTCCGGGCAGTGCGGGCCGCAGCCGCACGCGCCGCGGAAATGGGCGAGATGCTGGGAAAGGACTGACGTGCTCGGGAATGCGCTGATTTTTATTGCACAGCTGGCGTTCGGGCTGCTCACACTCGCGCTGCTGCTGCGTTTTTACATGCAATGGGTGCGCGCCCCGTACCGCAACCCGCTCTCCGAGTTCGTCAATGCGCTGTCAGACTTCATGGTCCGGCCGGCGCGCCGCATCATCCCCGGCCTGTGGGGGCTGGACCTGCCGACGCTGCTGCTGGCCTGGGTAATGCAGCTGATCGAACTGCTCATCGTGCTGCAAGTCCGGGGCTTCCGCTTCGGCGCCGAGGTGGGCATCGCCGGCATCGGCATCGCCGCACTGGCCGCCGTGGCGGTCATCAAGATGCTCATTTATATTGCGCTGGTGGCCACGCTGCTGCAGGCCGTACTGTCATGGATCAATCCCGGCAGCCCGGTCGCGCCGCTGCTCGATGCAATGACACGCCCGCTGCTGCGCGTGTTCCGGCGACGTATTCCGCCCATCGGCAATGTCGACCTGTCACCGCTGTTCGTGCTGGTCGTCTGCCAGCTGTTGCTGATGCTGCCCGTGGCATGGCTGGAATCCGAGGCCGTGCGGCTGCTGCGATGACTGCCGCATGGCTGCGGTTTCAGGCCGACGCGTCACGCCTGACCATGCAGATTCACGCCCAGCCCGACGCCAGAACCACCGGTGCCGCCGGCCTGCCCGGCGATGCCCTGAAAGTACGCATCGACGCGCCGGCGGCGGACGACAAGGCCAATCGGGCACTGCTGGCATGGCTGGCCGGTGCGCTGGTACTGCCGCGCAATTCGGTCCGGCTGAAGACAGGCGCAACGTCGCGGCGCAAGATCATTGAAATACACCCCGCCACTGCTGCAATCGTTGCGCGGGCGGCAGCGCTGGCCGCTTAATCCTCGCCTGCAACCCGTTCGTCTTCGACGCCGCCTTTGCGGATCCGCCACGCTCGCACCAGCAGGGTCGCGGCAATCCACAGGGCCAGCCCCGCCAGCGGCACCGTAATCGCCAGCGGTACGAGCAGCACCACCACGGCGAACGCCAGGAACCCCAGCGCAAAGCTGAACATCATGCCCGCCTCCGCCGGCCCCAGCATGCGCCGGTTGCTGAACGCGGCGCCTACGGTATTGCCGATGCGCAGCGCCCCGGCTGCGGCACGTGCAGCGCGTCCGCCGGAGCCGGCAGCCGGGCGCGACACCGCCGCCGAGCGACGCACCCTGCGGCTTGCGCTGAGCATGATCTCGGTCGCATTGCGCAGGTCCTGCTCATAGATGTCCTGCATGCAGCGCGCGCAGTCTTCATCCTCGATCGCGACATCGAGCTCGTAATTGCTGATCCAGCTGGCGATGTTGAGGTTGGTCGATCCGACGCGCGCCCAGCGACCGTCGGCCACCGCGGTTTTCGCGTGCAGCATCGCGCCGTTCCATTCAAATACGCGGATCCCGGCCTCCAGCAGCGGCCGGTAGCCCGATCGCGACAGCTGGCCGAGCAGCGGCACGTCGCTGCTGCCGGGCACCAGCAGGCGCACGTCGACACCATCGTGCGCGGCGGCACGCAAGGCCTGCACATAGGGCGCGATACCGACGAAATAGGCATCAGTGAGCCACAGCGTTTCGCGCGCCATCGCGGCGATCATCTGGTCGAGCCGGTACAGCCCGGCAAAGTTGGGTTCGGTCGCAAGCACGCGCACCAGTACGTCGCCTACCGGCGCCGGATCATCGGTGCCGATCGCAAGTTCAAGCGCGCCGTCTCCCGCCGCTGCCCAGGTCTGCGCAAACGCGCGTTCGATGTCCGTGACCGCGGGACCGCGGATCTCGATCCCGGTGTCGCGCCACGGCGCCACGCCCCGGTCCGGCCGGCCCAGCCATTTGCTGCTGACGCACAGTCCGGTGACATAACCGACAATGCCGTCGACCGTCACCATCTTGCGATGATCGCGGGTCAGCCAGCCGAAAGGGCTGTCCAGACGCGGCGGGTTGAAACAGCGCACGACACCGCCTGCCGCCACCAGCGGTCGCAACACGCGGCGCGTGCCGACGCCGATGCCCCCCATCCAGTCGTAAATGACGCGCACTGCGACGCCTGCGCGCGCGCGTTCTGCCAGCACGGCCACAAACTCGCGACCGGTCGCGTCATCGGCAATGATGTAGTTTTCGAACAGCACGGAATGGCGCGCGGCGGCAATGGCCTCGACCCAGGCCGGATAGTTTTCCCCGGCGTCGCGCAGAATGCGTACCGCATTGCCGGCCACCAGCGGCGCGCCGCCGGCCCGCGCCAGCATCTGCTCGGCAAGATGGCGCAGCCCGTCGCCTCCGCGCGGCGGGGAAACACGCGCTGGTGTGGCAGTGCGCGATCGTGATGCGGCTGTCGCCATGGCACGGCCTTAAAGTTGAAACGGGTGCGGCCCCGTCACATCAGCACAATATCGAACTGTTCCTGATTGTAGGCCGACTCCACCTGCAATGAAATCGGCTTGCCGATGAAATCCGACAGCATCGCGAGGTTCTGCGACTCCTCGTCCAGAAACATGTCGATGACCTGCTGCGCCGCCAGGATGCGGAATTCGCGCGCATCGAACTGCCGCGCCTCGCGCACCAGTTCGCGCAGCACCTCGTAACACACCGTCTGCGCGGTTTTCAGTGCGCCGCGCCCGGTGCAGACGGGACACGGCTCGCACAGCACATGCGCCAGGCTTTCCCGCGTACGCTTGCGCGTCATCTCGACCAGGCCGAGCTGGGTGAAACCGTTGACGGTCATGCGCGTGCGGTCGCGTGCCAGCGCTTTGCGGAACTCGTTGAGCACCGCGTTGCGATAGTCCTCGGTATCCATGTCGATGAAATCGATAATGATGATGCCGCCGAGGTTGCGCAGCCGCAACTGGCGCGCAATGACCTGCGCCGCCTCCAAGTTGGTCTTGAATATGGTGTCGTCAAAAGTGCGCCCGCCGACAAAACCACCGGTGTTGACGTCCACCGTCGTCAGCGCTTCGGTCTGATCGATGATCAGATAGCCGCCGGATTTGAGATCAACACGCCGCGCCAGCGCACGTTCGATGTCGTCTTCAACATTGTGCAGGTCAAACAGCGGGCGCTCCCCCTGGTAGTGCACCAGTCGCGACAGCACGTTGGGCGTGAACTGTCC
>JBFKCU010000309.1:0-3868 GCA_041620115.1 Burkholderiales bacterium
CCGTCTGCAGCTGTTGTTGCCGGCGGTTGCAATACTGTTTGCGCTCAACATCGTGTTCATCTCGACGTCACGCAGCGCCTATCTTGCGTTGGTGTGCGTTGCGCTGGCATGGGGCGCGGCCCGCCTCGGCTGGCGCAGGCTGCCGCTGGTTGTCGGCGCCATTGCCGCGCTGGTCGTGATTGCCTTCAGCGCCTCGCCCAATCTGCGCGAACGTGTGCAGCAGGGTATTGACGAGGTGCGGGCTTACCAGACTGCGCCCGGATACACGTCTGCCGGTGTGCGCGTGGTTTTTCTGATGAATACAATTGAGTTGATCAAAGACCGGCCGCTGCTGGGATATGGCACGGGCAGTTTTGCGCGGGAATATAACCATCGCTTTGCCCGGGCAGAGTCGGACTGGCGGGGAACGCCGACCAGTGACCCGCACAACCAATATCTGTTTATTGCGGTGGAGAACGGATTGCTCGGGCTGGCCGTATTCCTTGTAGTACTGGCGGTCGCGTTTCGTACAGCGCGCGGCCCAGGCGTCTACCCAGCGGTCATCCGGGGGGCATTGCTGGCCTGGTGTGCGACCAGCCTGTTCAATTCACATTTTCGCACCTTCCCCGAAGGACACCTGATCTGGTTTTTTATCGGCGCCCTGCTGGCCGCGTCATCGCCGCGTGCCCTGTTCAGTTCTTCATCCGGTAGAACAGCGTGAGCCCGACCCAGTTCGCCAGCTCATAACCCCGCATATCCAGAAACCGGTGCAATTCACCGGCAAGAATTGATTCGATGGTTTTGAGGTGGGTTTCAACGAGGATGACGCGGGGCGCGTAGCGGGAAAAATCCAGGCCTTTGAGTACCCTGAGATCGAGGCCTTCGACATCAACGGAAAGCAGATCGATTGTGCGATTACGGTAGCGAGTGGCGTCGATGATCTCGCTCAGCGTGATGGTCTCCACCTGCACGCCTTCTCTGAACGCGGACGATTGCCCGATCGCGGGGTCCAGGGTAGCGCGCATGGAGAACCACTTGTCTGAATACACCGTCAGCGCTTCCCGGTTGTCCGAAACCGCGGCAACGAGATTGACATCACCGGGGCGGCGGAGTTTGAAGGCGCTTATCTTGTCTGGATCCAGATCAATATTGATGCCGCGCCAGCCCCTGCGGTACAGCGCATAGGTATTGGATCCCTTGGTCGGGTGATAGCAACCCACGTCCACGAAAAAGTTATCCTGCTTCTTCTTGCTGAACCAGCTCAACAGCACGGCGTCTTCACCGTACTGCGAATAATGACGCTCTCCCGAGCGGGTGAGGAAGGTCTTGCGCAGGATCCTGGCCAGTGCAAGCAGATTCATGTTACTGGCTTGCCTCCGCCAGCAGTTGCTGCGCTGCCTCTATCACCCGGTGTGCAGGCAATTGCTGCAGGCAGTCGCTGTAGCTCGCGACATGGCGGTCGCAGCCCTCGCGATGGCAGGGTACACAGGCCGTCGCCGCGCCCTGTAGCAGCAGGACATTGCCGTTGCGCTGGGTGCCGCAGCGGTGCCAGGGATTCTCATTCGGCACATGATCGACAGGCCATGGTCCCCATTTAACGGGATTGCTCGGTCCGAATAGCGCGAGCGTCGGCACCCCGGTCGCCGCGGCGACATGGGTCATCGCCGTGTCGGGGCCGACATAAAGACGGGCGCGGCTGGCGAGGCAGGCGGCCGCGGGCAACGACAGTTTGCCGGCGAGATTCACCGGCGCATCCGGAAGCAGTGCGGCGATCGCGTTGACGTAATCGAGTTCAGCCTGCTCTTTACCGCCGCTCAGGACTATCCGCAGGCCGCGCCCGGTGAGCCATTGCGCCAGTTGAATCCAACCCTGCTCGTGCCACATCTTGTAGTTGAACTTGGGGAAAACATGGAGCAGGGCGTAGCCGGTTCGCGTCGTGTCGAACGGGCACAAGGCTGCGAGTTCCTGTTCGTGCTGCCCGGACCAGTGCGCGCCGACTTTTGCGACCGGCGCGATACCCAGAAGTGCGCTCAATGCCAGGTTCATGCGCACGGTGTGGGTATTGAGGTCGTCAAATCCCCCCCAGTGCCGGAGCAACCGCTGCTTCCATCGGGACCGGGGCTCGTCAACGGCCAATCCCGCGCATTGGCGTCCCGCCAGCCAGGCGTACAACGTCGGTCGGTCTCCCGGGAGCAGCGACAGGGCCAGATCATAACGGCGGAACAGTCTCGCAATGAATGCCATATGAGCGAACAATCCCGGGCGTTCCGGCACGACATGGACATGGCGCACGCTGGGATGCGCAATGAGCGCACCCTGGGTGCCGTCGAATACCAGCGCGTCGAGCTTGATGTCAGGCCAGGCTGCCTTAAGCGTATGGATGAGGGGCGTTGCCAGCAGCACGTCACCAATGCGGCGGGTGACGATGATGAGAGCCTGCTGCGGCGGTGTTGCCAGATCAAGCAAAACGGAGCTCACTGGTATTGATCAAGCCCGAGTCGAGCCTTGATCTGGGTCGATGCAAGCAGCTCTTCAAGGCGACGTTGATTCTCGGGCAACCGGCTACGGTCATTTTCAGAATGCCAGAGGTGCAGCACGGGTGCGGCAAAGCGGGCGCTCTTGTGCCGCACGCCGGCATGCAGCAGGCGGATGACCAGATCGGAATCCTCCAGTCCCCATCCCGAATACGATTCATCGAATCCGTTCACGCGCACGAGATCGGCCCTCCACGCGGACAGATTGCAGGTTTTCACGCCTTCCCAGCGCTGCGGCTGACGGGTACGCCATGCGCCGCTGTTTAACATCAGCAGGGGCAGCCAGCGATTGATGTCGCCTTTTAACCGCAGCGTCAGCCAATGCACCATGCCCCAGTCATGCAGCGGAAGATGCTGCGCCAATGCATTGCCGGTGAAGTCTTGCGATAACAGCACCCTGTTGCCGGCGAGAAAACAGCCGGGTTCGGCAAGCGCGCAGTGGCGTGCAACGAAGTGATGGCGTGGTATGCAGTCGCCATCAGTAAAGATGACATAGTCTGCCGTGGTTGCGGCCAGTGCGCGGTTGCGCGCGGCGGCGGCCCGAAACCCCTGGTCTTCCTGCCAGACATGGCGCACCGGAAACGGCGCCCGTGCGGCATAACGGGAGACCACCTCGCGGGTATCGTCAGTCGAGCCGTCGTCAGCGACGATGATCTCGAAGCGCGTGATGGTCTGTGCGAGGTAGCCGTCCAGTACGGCTGCCAAGGCGTCCGGGCGATTGTACGTGGTGACGATGACGGCGGGCGTCAACGCGACTTCCTGCCTTCCAGCATCAGCTTGATGTAGCGGTAGTACGAGCCTTCGGCATTGGCCACTGCCAGGATGAATCCTTCCCGGCCGTCGAGGAAACCACGCCGCAGGATGTACGTGCGAAAAAACGCCCAGCCACCGTGCAGCACTGCGGTACCGATCGAAGCGCGCCGACCGCGCGCATGCAGCATGCGCGCACTGGCGGACGAGTACATGTTCATCTTGCCCAGCATTTGCTCCATGTCGACGATGGCTTCGTGCATCAGCGGCTGTTTGAGCTTGCGCGTGACACCGGTGACCAGCAGTCGCTCATGGGCCTGATCGTCGGAGAAGCGCGCGCTACCGCGCCGGAAAAGGCGCACGACATGATCCGGCCACCAGCCTGAATGTCTCATGTAGCGTCCGCAGAAACTGGAGCGGCGCGGGATCGCGTATGCCGGTGCCGCTGTGGTGTTGCCGATGATGGTCTGCATTTCGGCGCGCAATTCCGGCGTGACCCACTCGTCGGCGTCAATCGAGAAAACCCAGTCGCCGGTGGCAAGGTCCAGCGCCAGGTTCTTCTGTGGACCAAAGCCGGGCCAGTCGCTATTGACGTTCACGCGCGC